>NZ_JAUBQB010000059.1:0-44405 GCF_036701035.1 Microcoleus sp. Pol7_B2
TTCTGTTTCCGAATTCGGCTTTCATCTTCACAAAATGTAACGTCTAGCGTCCAATGTAAGCTATTTTCAATGCCCCAATGACTGCGGATCGCCCCAGCAATTGTCTCAGCATTACTGCTTAAACTACTCAAGTAAAAATGAGCTTCAGTCGTGGTTTTATTCCACACCCGTCGTTCACTAACTATCATGACAACTGTTTTTAATCCCGTCCATAATTCTTGATTATGCAGAGGTGGTAACTCGGATACATCAACAGTCCAGACTGGTCTTTCTTCGTAAGGATTCAGGTCTCAAGTTGAGGGATTAAATATGGGGTCTGCACAGCCGAATTAACCCTTAACCCTTGCTTTTATAGCCGGGTCAAAAAACTCAATTACAGAACGTCTTTGACGACGACAAGTTTGTATAACTGTCAATAGATTGGCAGTATCTTGGAACCGCTCCATTGAGCGGGAATCTCCACTAACTTTTCTTTTTGTGACGGCTCTCACGTAATGTTCGTTCGGCTAAATTATTATCCGGTGGGCTCTCCGGGTGCTCTAAAAAATACCACCACTGATGGGATTTCTTTTGCAAGGAGCGCCAAAGTTTACCAGCTTCCCCTCCGGCTTGCTCCATCCAGGAATGAATTGAAGTTTCAACTAAAAGTTGAAACCCTGATGTCCAACTCAAGAATTCATCACTATTTTGGTTCTATTGGAATAAAGCGTAGTTTTTAAATGCTTCATCGACCAGACTAAGAAAGAAGGCCCCAATCTATTGGTTATTTAATCCGGGAAGTTTGATCAGCTTCTTGAAATGACGGCATAAATGCGCCCGACATTTCTGCCCTTGCTTTCACCGGATAACCATTATAAGCGCTATAATCATCAGAACTCAGTACCCCTGAGTAGCTCGAACCCAGGATGGTCTCTAACTGGGCGCGAGAAGGAGTATCAGCCGCATGAAATAGACCGAAGTCGGTATTGGCAAAAATCCATAACCATTCTTTTATCCCTTTGACTAAGCAAGGTGTTTCATCAACATGGATATTTGGCTGTGTTTGCTTGAGCCACTCTTTAAGCCGGTCAATACTTGGATTTACTGCACCGTCTATTCGTTCATTTGTGGCTACTAATGTTCCCACCCGGATTTCTATTTTTCCCCATTCCCATAATAGTTCTTGTTGTTTTTGGTAGGATAAATGCCCGTAATGATTGAGCCATCCTAAAAAAGCTTGCAGTCTGATTCCGATATCTTGTCCTGCTACTATCTCGGCTGACCAGTCTGCTGAAGAGTGTTTCCCCACACTGGCTGCAAATACAGGTATATTTTTGATATTATACAATTTCAATTGGCAGCTTCACTAACTGTGCTACTTGCTGTGTTTCTATTTTTATGGGTTTGCCACTGAATTCCTGTTGACCACAGCATCTACACACTTGCGGCCGTAATATCTCCTCTCTATCTACTCGGTCAAACCCTTTTCTGGTTTTTCCCGGATGTCCTGGTTGCCCTCCTGGTTTCCGTTTTGGTGTTTGCCTCTTGGATGGTTGATCTTCTGGTTTCTTCTCTGCTTTTTTGAGGAGGTCGGCCGATGGAGGTTTTGATGATATTGTACTTTCTAAATCTATGCTGACGTTTAGTTCCTGTATTTTTTTTTCTAGTTCTACTACTCTCGATTTTAATTGCTCTATAGCCTTGGCCTGCTCCATAATTATCTCTACCAGTGGCGAGGGAGCCAACTGGTTCAATATTTCACTGTCTAGTTTGAGAGGCTGCTCTTTTTTCCTAATTCTAATAATCTCCCTCCAGAATCATCTTTGTCAATACCCCCTGACATGAATCCTTATCTAATGACTAATGACTAATGACTAATGACTAATGACTAATGCTGGCGAGTGGCTCCCAACTTGTCACATCTTCAAATAAAGATTGATACCCCGCTGCATTGGGATGAAGCCCGTCTGCAATCAGACGCGATTGCCACCAATCACTGCCCCGATTTATCCATTTATCAAAAATATCTAAATAGGGAATTCCCCGCAACTCACAAGCTAATTTCGTTGCTTCTTTATACCGATATTGGTCAGCATGACTGTAATACAAACAATCTTGAAAAGGCATTTTACTTTCATCCACCGGCACCATCCCCACAAATATCACCGGACAAAGTTGTTGGGACAGGTTTAACAAATGATCCAAAACAGTTTTAAAATGTTCAAAATCAGTGTAGCTGCGCCCGGTAGGCGACTGCACTCTCGCCGAATCGTTGAGACCTACTGAAAGAATAATCGCATCCGGGACACGGTTTCTGAGCTCGCCACGGTGGCGAAACTCGTTTTCGAGTCGCTGGGAGACTTGATAGGTGCGATCGCCCCGAACGCCCAAATTGTATAAAACGTGTCCTGCACTCTCCGGTAACATCCACTGGCGCCGCAATCTTTCCACCCAGCCACCGCCTACACCGTCGCCAAAACCGTAGATTAAGCTGTCGCCGAAAGCAACCAATTTGAGGGGATGAGAATTTACCCGATGCAAGTTACCAAAGAAATAGGCTGTTGCTGCCTGCATAAGCAATGATACTCAGTTAATAAATTATGAATCTTGACATACTAAACTAGAATGTAACATTACCTAAAGTAGGGAGTCTCATGGTTAAGCGTCCAACTTTCGATTCAACTCAGCTAACCCGTCGGGCGGAAGAGTTGATTAACGGTGCATCCAACCGCTATCGGATTACGGTGCAGGTGGCGAACCGCGCAAAACGCCGTCGCTATGAAGATTTTGACAATATGGACGACCATCAAATGAAACCTGTAATGCGGGCGATATTTGAGATGTCGGACGAACTGACTCAGCCGGAAATTATCGGAGACATCTAGACTTCAGGAGTTTTGGGTTTTGAGTGGTGAATTGCCAGCAATTTTTGTCAACTCAAAACTCACAACTTTTTTAAACTAGACTTGGGCGCGCGGGACGAGAAACGCGGTTTATTCCTAGCTGCCTCGTTAAAAAACCTCTGATTGTTTTACTAATACACCGGGTGGATGAGCGTAAATCCTAAAAGTATAAACTAGGACATCTCCTGGGGCTAAGTGTATGAAATTATTCTATTTTTCAAATTGTTGTCAAAACCGTGAATAGATTAAAGCAGGGCTTAAGTTTTCTGTTTGTTACTTTGAGTGTAGCGATTTTCACGCTTTTGAGTTGGGTGTTGGAATCCGGGGAACTGAGTATGTCCGCTTTGGAACCTTCGCTGCTGCGGAGTTCTGAGTCTGCCTCAGTGCAGCGGGTAGCTCAACAATCTGCGCCGCCGCAAGTTAGGGTGCAAGATGCGTGGAAATTGGTGTACGAAAAATTGCCGGATTTCCCGATCGAAAATAACTACATTTCTCAGGAAACAGGAAAAGTCGATCCTACCAATACTTTAGTCGGGCGGTTGATTCGATATCACGTATTTGTCAAAGGACGGCCGCCCAATTACCGCTTTGATTGGAAGTTGAGTTTAGCTGACTATTTGGGGGCAACTCCTGATTATTTGGTTGAAAGCGTTTATCCGGGAAAGGACGTTTTGCGCTCAAATCCAATGGAACAGGATCGTGCTGCTATTCAAAGGTTAAATAGAGCACAGCGAGATGCTTTGGTTCAAGCTTTGGTTGATGTTTTTACGGAGAATTCCGGGGGTGGGCGCACACCTGCGACGGGGGAAAAACCACAAGGGCGATCGAATTCCCCGGAGATACCGCAGCCGCAGCCGGGAGATGCGAAGTTGCTGGCACCTTAATACTCAGGAATGCAGAAACCGGGGTTTTTACGAAAATATTGCATCCCGGCCTTTGAAAATGGTAAAAAACCCACTTTCTTTCGTATTTATTGGTAATATCAAATCTGTGAGTATCGAAATTATTCCTATCTCTCTTCTCGACCTCTGCGTGAATCCGTGTCAATCCATTGTCATCTGCGCTTGCTGAAATGATCTTTTTTTGACCGCAGATGAGGGCAGATAAACACAGATTAACGCAGATGAATTAGATGGATTCCGGTTGCACCATCGGGAATTGTTGACAGTTGACTGGATTTGACTATTCCGATGCAACCGGAATTGATATAAGTCCTACTAATCTAAAATCCAAAATCTAAGATCTAAAATCGCTTGATGGTGGAACGTGTAATTAAAACGGGTGTTGGGTGGCGTTTGGGATGGAACCCGGAGGCCGAGGAGTTTAAGGGTTTAGTGGCTGGCGACGGTTGGGCGATCGAACTCACAGAGGCTGAGTTAAACGATTTTTGCCGATTGTTGGAGCAATTAGCCGGCACAATGAGTCACATGGTCTCTGAGTTAATGGACGAGGAAAAAATAGCAATTGAAGCCGAAAGCGACTTGCTGTGGGTGCAGGTGGAAGGCTATCCCGAAGCTTACAGCGTGCAATTGATCTTGAATGCTGGCAGGAGGTGCGAGGGTTGTTGGCCGGCGGCTGTGGTTCCGAGTTTGGTGCAGGCTGCAAAAGTTTTTAAAGTTTTTTGACTTTTTCGGGAATTCTATGCTAAGCTGTTAAAGCTGTCGGGGCGTAGCGCAGCTTGGTAGCGCACTACTTTGGGGTAGTAGGGGTCGTGGGTTCAAATCCCGCCGCTCCGATAGATGGAATCCTTATACACTAAGGATTCCATTATTTTTGGTAGATTTCGCAGCATATTGTCATTCTCAGTAAGGGGTGACAAGATCTGACATACTCAGACATAAAGTGCGATAAATCTGCGATATGCCAAAAGGCTCCGTAAACATTGAAGTTTTCAAGGATCGGCTACGGTTGGCGTGGTCATAGCAAGGGTTAAACTAAGCGATTCCCTCACGAGAACCGCTCGTCTCCAAAACCGTGCTTGATAGTTTCCCATCACACGGCTCCTCAGTAATAAGGCTCTTTTCATGAGTACCTCTCTTACCCGATTTGACGGGCTTAGGCTTGGCGCTATTACAGCCAGATTTGTTGCCGAGACTTCCATCGTTGGCTGTCTTTTCATCGTGGCAATGTCGGTGAAGTAGTTGTAGATTTTTGGGCGTTGCTAAATCAAGGTATGAATGCCCCAGGAATGGGAATATCGTCAAACTTCAAGTAATGTATTAATAACTTAATAGAATGCTTGAGCATTTCCTCACATTTAGAATAACAAAGAGTCTTACGATGTAGCCGAGCTTGCGTAATGTCTTAGTTTGGTATTTTCCCCTTCTACTCGGGTCATATAAGTCTTGCTAATAACTTGCTCACCATCAGGAATAAACATGGGATATACAGACCATCCATCAGTTACATAAAAATAGCATTTCCATGCACTTACTTGGTCCCATAATGGTTCAAATGTCTTAGCGCTATGATCCCCTAATACCCATCCTAAAATTCCTGGCTTAAAGTGGTCAACCGCCGTCGCTCGCCATATCTTGTCTGTTTTTTTTTACATAATTTTGTAATTCATCGAGCTCACCAACTTCTGGAATGACTTCAGGGTCATAAACATCTGGCAACTGTTTTCCGACTTGTTTTACCCAATTTATTACTGTGGTATGATGAACACCCTTAACTCGTTCTATCGCCCGTAAACCCATACCATTGACATACATTTTTAGGCAATCACGTTTGATGGCCTCGCTATAACCTCGCTGGGGCTCATACTCATTGATGAATTGACGACCACATTGGACACAACTGTGATTCTGTTTTCCTTTCTTCTTGCCGTTTTTACGGATATGGGTTGATTTACATTCTGGGCATTGCATAAATTATTCCTCCTATTCATACTCTAACTCAGCAACGCCCTAATACCTTGACCGATACCAACAGGTATGCCGTGAGGTAAGGCTGTGGGTTGATGTTCATAGGTACGTTCTTTGAGGGTAGGTGCATGGGGTCTTAACCATGCTGTATGAGCGATCGCTAATACTGGACGTTCTACTTGTGACATCTGCTGGATGTATAGTTGCATCAATTGGTCAAGGGGCGAGTCTACAATCTTGCAGCGCTTCGTAGACGCTGGACCACTCACGCCGAAATAAAGGATGTAGGGCTAAATTTCGTAAACATGAGACGTGGCGCGTCGTCATTATCGCGTCTGCTAGTTCAAAGGTGGCATATGCAGGCATTGCCGAGACATTCATAAGCAAGTTGACGAAATTCCCGTAATTGTTCAAACAGAGATGGCAGGTAGATTTGAGATTTTTTGCTGAATTCTCAATTTTCTACCCTTACACTGTCTGTTGAAACTATCGCAGACAGTTTTTTGTGAGGTTGTCAGCCGAAGAGAACGTCAACGGTCGTCGGCATCTATGCTAGTGGTTGAGCCTCGCCTCATAGCTCTTCACCAGCGACCATTGGCGTTCTTAATTTGAAATCTAACCGCGCTTTAAGACGTGCTTAGTCTAAACTCCAATTTGTTAAAAATCCAGATTATTTACAGGTGGATTTTTTTGAGGGCTATCGCACCCGAATACTTCATTCTGTAGGTGAGAAATCAGTGGTGGGTTAGAGAGTAACATCGAAGCGCGATCGCCCCTAAATTTTTTAACTTGCTATCCTGAAATTGTCCTAAAAAATCAACCCCATAGATTCACTAACTTTTTGCAGAACATCAAGCTGACAGCGACAAGACAGGAGACTCCTGCCGAATGGGAATCTCAATAGTAAACTCTGTTCCCCCGCCTGGTGCAGAAATACACCCCAAGCTTCCCCGGTGTTTTTCCACTACAATTTGCCAGCTAATCGATAGCCCAATACCTGTGCCCTTACCGGGGGGTTTTGTCGTAAAAAACGGGTTAAATACGTGGCGACGAACCTCTTCCGATATCCCTGGCCCATTGTCCACAATTCGGACAGCTACGTAATTGTTGCTGGTTATTTCTGTGCTAATCCGAATCACGCTAGGATTCGCTTTAATTTCTTCTAGCGATCTCTGCGTGTTCCACTCGTCAATAGCATCGATCGCATTTGCAAGTACATTCATAAATACCTGATTCATTTCTCCCCCATAACAGTCCACTTCAGGCAGGTTTGGGCAATAGTCCCGCACCACTTCAATCGAGGGGCGGTCTGACTTAAATTTTAGTCGGCTCTGTAAAATCATTAGCGTGCTGTCAATGCCTTCGTGAAGGTTGACCGATCTCATTTCATATCCTTCTTGCCGTGCGAAGAGGCGCAAAGATAAAACGATTTCGCGGATGCGATCGGCTCCTAAGTACATCGATTTGAACATTTTAGGCAAGTCGTCTTTGAGATAATTTAGCTCGCTTGCCACGATTTCTGCTTGTATATCTGGAGCCGGATTAGGATAGTGCTTTTCGTAGAGGTCAAGGATAGTGACCAAAGTTTTTGAATATTCCAGAGCATAGGAAAGATTTCCATAAATAAAATTAATTGGATTATTGATTTCATGGGCGACGCCAGCTACGAGTTGGCCTAGCCCGGACATTTTTTCGCTCTGAATGAGCTGGCTTTGCACCTGCTTGAGTTCGTGCAGGGAATTTTCGAGCTGTAGGGCTTTGTGTCGCTCTCGCGCTTCCGATGCTTGCAAAGCTGCTTGTGCAAGCTTGCGTTCAGCAGCCTCCTGCTTGAGGCGTTCATTCGTTTGGGAAAGTTCAGCGGTGCGCTCTTCTACTCGCCTCTCTAGCTCTTGTGTCAAAATTTGTAGGTCGGCTTGCGCTCGCTCGCGCTCTACAATTTGCGCCTGAAGCTTTTTAGTTAGATTTCGCAGATTCAGGTGCGTGATAGCCCGAGCTAAAACTTCTTCCTGTTGAAGGGGCTTAGTAATATAATCAACTCCCCCCACATTAAAGCCTTTGACTTTGCTTTCTGTATCGTCCAGCGCGGTCATAAAAATGACTGGGATATGTTTAGTTAAGTCATTTGCTTTTAGATGTTGACAGGTTTTAAATCCGTCCATTTCTGGCATCAGAACATCCAACAAAATTAAATCCGGCTGGCAATATTGCACTTTTTTGAGAGCGTTAGACCCACTGCGAGCTACCCAAACAGTGAAGCCAGATGTACTCAAAAAATCCAATACTGAACCCAGATTAGTGGGCGTATCATCCACAATTAAAATAGTTCCTCTGTCTAAAGATTCGCTAGTCATTTTTAGTCCTCATCTAAACTGTTGAACAAATTCTACTAATTTGTCTTCTTCAAAGTTTTTGGTTAATTCAAGCAACTGATTGGCAAAAGGTGCATAACGCATATCTATTGCCTTCAGCTTGCTGGCTCGCTTCTCAATACTGAGGAGTTCACCTTTCATGGCTAAATCGAACAGGACTGCAACTTCTTCCGAAGGGGGAGCAATCAGTTGTTGGTCTTGGATTTGAGAAGGGGGATGGGTGAAGATACCTTCTGAACTGAAAGTTGTTCGCTCATCATAAACCCATTCTAAACGTAAATGGTGGCCCAAGCATTCTAATAACTTTTCTGCCCGAATTGGTTTGAGGAGAAAAGCGTTGCAACCAGCCTGGAAAATGCTTTGGGGTTCGCCGGATAAAATGCTAGCAGAAGTTCCGATCGCGATTACATCCTTCAATGGAGGGATTTTTCTGAGCCGCCTCACCGCTTCAAAGCCGTCCATGACTGGCATTACTAAGTCAATTATAATACAGTCCGGTTGAAATAACAGCGCTTTATTCACGCAGTCTTGACCGTCCGTTGCCTCCATTAATTCAAACCCAATGGGAGCTAAAAGATTAACGAGGACAGAGCGATTTTGCCAGCGATCGTCAACGACTAAAATTTTCCGCCGATCGCCTGAGAAACCCCTGATAATTTTTTCAGGTTCTTTTTGATACCCTTCCCAGCTTTCCGTAATAGGCAACTCTAACTCAAACCAGAAAATACTGCCTTTACCTAAAGAGCTTTGTACTTTCAGTTCGCCGCCCATCATTTCCACTAATTGGCGACTAATTGGCAGCCCTAATCCTGTCCCCTCTATCTGGCTAACTGAACCGCTGGATTGCTCGAAGGGCAAAAATATTTTTGAGAGTTCGTCCGGCGCGATGCCAATGCCTGTATCTTCTACTTGGAAAATAAATTTCGCTGTTAGGGATTCGGGATTGGCGATTGGTGATGACAAAGATTGCTGAGTCTCTAGTCTTTCTACTTTAAAACTAACGCCTCCTTTTTCGGTGAATTTTATGGCATTACCGAGTAAGTTGATGAGAATTTGCCGCAATCTTTTTTCATCGGCTTGGACGCAAGTGGGAAGTGGAGTTAGCGGTTCGTAAATCAAAGAGATTCCCTTCTGGTGGGCGCGAATCTGGCAGATTTCTGTAATGCCTTGGAGAAAGTCTGACAGGTGAAACTCGGTGAGGTAGAGTTCCATTTTTCCGGCTTCGATTTTGGAGAGGTCTAGAACGTCATTGATCAGAGTTAGGAGGTGTTCGCCACATTGATGAATGATGTTAATACCAGAATTTTGCTGACTGGTTAAACCTGTGTCTCGTTTGAGGATTTGGGTATAACCTAAAATGCCGTTGAGCGGTGTGCGAAGTTCGTGGCTCATGTTGGCGAGAAATTGGCTTTTGGCGCGGTTTGCGGCTTCGGCGGCTTGCTCGGCTCGCTGTCTCTCTTGAATTTCTACTTCTAGGCGCGTATTTTTGGCTTTTAATTCCTCGGTTCGCTCTTCTACTTTGACTTCTAAAGTGTGATAGAGGTTGGCATTCTCTAAGGCGATCGCAGCTTGTCCCGATAGCATCCGCAACACTTCTACCCGCTTCGGCGTGAAAGCGCCAGCAATCACGTTGTTTTCTAGGTACAGGATGGCACTTAACTTACCTTGAGATAGGATAGGCGCACACAAAATTGATTTTGGTTTGTGTTGGGCAATGTAGGGGTCGGCGTTAAAGATTTCCTCGCGGCCCGAATCATTTAAAACGACATCTTTCTGAGTTCTGGTGACGTAATTAAGTACCGAGATAGGAACTTGCCCAGAAGTTGATACTGGCAAAGATTCTAGCACTCGGATTTGATCTTTAGTCCCCGCCGCTTCTATAAGAAGTTGACCCTCTTTTGAGAGAATAAGCGCTCCTGTTTCAGCGCCTGCGTTTTCTATCAAAATTTTCATTAACTTGGTGAGCAAGTTAGGTAGAACAATTTCGCTAGAAATTGCACTAGATGCTTTAATTACAGTTGCCAAGTCTAGCAACTCTGTTTGACCCCCTGTAATGGTCAAAGGAGGAATTGTCCTCGTAGGATTGAAAGGGGTTTCGGTGACCACAGGCGATCGCGCTATTAATTGCGGGTATTTTTCTTCTAGATGTTTAACTTTAGCTAAAGCTCCCCAGTGCATATAGGCATAATAAGCATCGGTCATGTAGGTGCGGGCAATCTTTTCTTTACCCCATGAAAAATAAAATTTAGCAGCGAGTTCGTGAGCTAGTGCTTCTTCGTTGATGTACTCGTTTTCTTTAGCAAGAGCGAGCGCTTTGTCGTACATCTCGATCGCTTCTACTTTTTCTCCTAAAACACGATATTTTTCTGCCTCTACTAAATAGAATTTATGTAGATGATTCATTGGGGCATAATGCGCCCATTTTTGCAATTTTTCTTGATTGGCTTGTACTCGGTTAAGAATGTCCTGTTGGTCGGACTGCGAAGTTTCAGGATACACAGCTAGCCGTACTAGAGAATCGTAGAAATAGAAAATAACAACAGTTAGCTGCCCTGTAGATGATCCGAAAGAACTTTCTACTTGAGGGATATTTTTTAAAGCTTCCGCGTAATTTTCAAACACATAACAAAGCGCAAGTTTGTGCAAGTATAAGTAATGAATTGCCAGTTGGTTGTTGGTTTGCTGATATAGCGGCAGCATTTTCTCTTCGTCGTATACTTCCCCCTTTAACTGGCATATATTTTGGCTTTTTCCCATCATGTTTAAGACGGCTTGCCAACAGATTTTTGTATTATTAAGCGCTGTTTCTTGGCTGATTTTATGAATGGCATCTGTATAAGTTGCTATCTCTCGTTCGAGTTGCATTAGTTGCTTGCCAACAAAAAACGAGTAATGACTCCACACCATGACGGCATAGCCAGCATATTCTAAATCTCCAGTTTCCAGCCCAGTAGAGAAAGCTGCCAGGAAAGGTTCTAAGGTATTTCGGACGTGTTCTTTCCAATGTTGAACAGCAGCATACACTAAGTGGCAAGTCTTGACTTCGATTTCTTTGGCATTTAACTTTGACACTAGACGTAAAGCTAATTGACCGAACTCATAGCCCCGCTCAATATCTCCTACCGCCCCGCAAAGAAGAAGACTGTATACCGCATACGCAAAGGGAGACACAGAAGCATTGCCATATTGAACGGATAAATCGACCTGTTTGCACACTGTTAAAGGCACCAGTACGGGCATTCCAGAATAGCAAGCAGAAAATATACTGGACAAAATCCTGATCGCTGCTAATTGATAAGGATCGGTCATTTCAGGGAGATCGATTAAGTCCTCAATTCGAGTTCCGCTCAAAATTGCCGCAGTTTCCCCCAGCGCCTGCCCAATATCAGATGGGTTTGGCGAGTCGGGAAACTCTACCTCCAACTGCTTTAAGACTTGCAGCCCCGTATTCAATGCTTCGACCAGCTTGTTCTGCGCCATATAAGCTTGAATCTGGACTTCGTACACTTTTACTATGTCCAATAGCGTTTTGGCGCAGTTTTGTACTATCTCAACGAATCTCTGCATTCGGTCAAAATCACCACTCAAATATGCTGACTCTGCTGCTTCCTCATGCAGCCTTAATGCCAGTTCATACCGATTGTCCCAACTATCTACTGCTAGCAGAGATAAACCTACTTGCAAATATTTGACGGCGGAATCGTGGGCTGTAGCAGCTTTCGCTTTCTGACCTGCAATCAGATTCAATTGGGCTAGTTCATATTTTTGGGATTCACTGGTAAGTAAGTCAGTACCATAATTGAGTTGGTTAACTAAAGCGAAAATATTTTCTTTTCGGTCTTCTGGCGTTGTACTTTGCAGCAGCAGTTGACCGATTTTTAAGTGGGTCTCTTTTTTCTGATCATCGGGAATCAAAGAATAGGCAGCTTGCTGCACTCGGTCATGTAAAAACTTGTAGTCAACCTTCACATCAGTTAAGGTAAAACCGCCCGATTCTTCCTGACTAAATACGAGGGGAATTTTGTATTCATTGCTCAAAGGTAAAATCAAGCCAGCTTGAAGTGCTGCCCACAATTGCGCTGCCGTGACTAAGGATGATTCCTGATTGACAATGGCCAAAACTTCTAAGTTAAAAGTGTTGCCAATACAAGCAGCAAATTTTAATACTTTTTGTGTATCTTCGGGCAATTTGCGTATGTTTCTAGCAATTAGTTCGACAACATTGTAATCGGTGATACCGATCGCTTGAATTTGCTCGATATTCCATTGCCAGACGCCAGAATATAAATCATAAGTCAACAAATCTTCTTGATAGAGAGTTTTGAGGAGTTGACTTAAAAAGAAAGGATTGCCCTGCGTTTTATTAAAAAGTAGAGACGCGAAATTTCGCGTCTTTACAGACAGGGATTCCGAACCGCCAGATTCATTTAAAGTATCCGCGATTAATTCTTCGACATGAACTAGGTGTAATGGTTGAAGGACAATATTATTCACCGTCGCACCAGTTTGGCGAATCTTGTCAATTGTTTGAATCGTCGGATGAGTTGGAGAAACTTCGTTATCTCGATATGCCCCAATCAGCAATAAATACTTGCTATCAGAATCAGTTATTAGCAATTCAATTAACTTCAACGATGCTGAATCCGCCCACTGCAAGTCATCGAGGAAGATAACTAAGGGATGGTCAATAGTCGTAAATACGCCAATGAATTGTTTAAAGACGCGGCTGAAACGGTTTTGAGCTTCAGTTGCCCCTAGTTCTGCTACGGGTGGCTGTTTGCCAATAATTAATTCGACTTCAGGGATAACATCAATGATGACTTGTCCGTTATCGCCTAAAGCGGATAACAGTTTTTCTTTCCAAGTTTGGATTTCTCCTTCGCCTTCGGTTAGAAGTTGCTGAGTTAAGGATTGGAATGCTTGAATCAGGGAAGCATAAGGAATATTGCGCTTGAACTGGTCAAATTTCCCCGCAATAAAATAGCCTCGTTGCCGCACAATGGGTTTGTGAACTTCATTGACCAAAACTGTTTTGCCTATCCCGGAATAACCGGAAACCAGCATTAATTCCGTTGTGCCACTGGCAACGCGCTCGAAAGTTTGTAGAAGTTTTTCAATTTTTTGGTTGCGACCGTAGAGCTTTTGCGGTATATTTAATTGCCCTGCTTTATCCGCACTTCCAACAACAAAGTTGGAAATATATCCGCTAGCCTGTAATTTGAGCAAGCAAGTTTCTAAGTCAAATTTTAGTCCTTCATTGCTTTGGTAGCGGTCTTCAGCATTTTTAGCTAATAACTTCATCGCAATCGCTGAAATTTGTGGTGGGATTTCAGGATTTAGGTGGTGAGGGGGAATGGGAGTTTTGGCAATATGGCTGTGTACCAATTCCAGCGGGTCTGTGGAATTAAAGGGCAACTCGCCTGTGAGCATTTCATAGAAGGTAACGCCTAGTGAATAAAAATCAGTGCGGTAGTCAATTGACCGATTCATCCGGCCAGTTTGTTCTGGCGACATATAGGCGAGTGTGCCTTCGAGCAAATCTGGATGGCTGAGCGTCGAATTTTCTCGCTCCAGGCGCGAAGCGATGCTGAAATCAATAAGTTTAACTTTTTCAGTGCCTGGGTTGATGATAATATTTTGTGGTTTTACATCTTTATGAATAATGTTATGTTTGTGGAGTTCTGCTAAGGCAGAGACAAGCTGGAGACCCAAAGAAATAAATTGAATGATTGTGAGTTTTTTACGCTTCATCCAATCGTTGAGAGACTCGGAGCCTGAATCTTCTAATATCAGTGCTAAACCGTTTTTATAGCTTTCTAAACTAATGGCTTTGACAATCGATTCTACGTTCAAGCTGTGCAGGATTTGATATTCGTGTCGCAAGCGGGTGATGTCAGAAAGAGTGGGATACTCAGCCTTTAGCCTTTTGACGATCACGCTGGAAAAGTCCGAATCCTTCCGAGCGCGATCGACTGAAGTTCTTATCCCGCTGTGGAGGGTTTCAACGAATTGATAGCCAGCTAAGTTGAGAGTCATTGTTATTCTACGGAGCGCAAGGAAATTGAGCGTGAGGTTAAGGCCGGTTTTAAAACTTAATTATTGTTAGAGCTGATTGTAACATAGTAGTTTACTCAACAAAAGTGAGCTCATGTTTCGCTTCTGGCCATCCTGGCCTCATGAGATTGTGTTGTTAACTGTAGTGGCTCAATGCGCGTTTTGGGTGTTTGTTGGGGGATTAGTCGGCTGCACTTTCAGTTGGGGTGTCGAGCGAGTGTTTTCCCGTTGCTGATAATTACAGCGTATTCCAGATTTAGGAAGTACAGTATCAGCAGCTTGTAAACCAGTTTTTGAAGTGCTTGGTATTGACCAAATCAAGGACCGTAGCAAGTATTACGTCAACAATCTTGGTAGTTGTTGGTGAAAACGGATGTAAAAAAAATTCCGTTGTGACCACCATAATTTTATCTGATTAAAATCCGGAGAATAGGGTGATACATTCAGGACATTGGCACCAGCCGCTGGAATCAATGGTTCAATTACCGCCAACTTATGAGCTGGTATATTATCAATTCACTTCGACTGTACTATCCCCTAAGTTGGGAACTAAAAAGTGTTGAATAAAGACTTCAAAAGCCTGACCCTCCATTGACCCATTTATGGTTCTTAATCCTACTACTTGTTTTAAGCTGATGGCTCCGACTACTGTAACTTTTGCACCCCGATAAAAGGGTTTTAAATCGTAGACTCTATGACCACATTTTGAAGGTGCATGGGTTCGTTTAAACCCCAATAAAACGCCCATTTCATCCAAAAAAACCAGGTTGTCAGGGTCAATTTTATTCACCTTTTCCCAATATTCACACCTCAGAAGGTACTTCTTTCAGTGGCAGACTGACTAACTGACTACTGCGTATGGTCTTTTTTTTCGCGTCAAATTTTGTTTTTGTAGTTCACGACACATCATGCTAGGACTGACAGCTTCCTTGTAGTTCAAACGCCAATATTCACAATATTCTGACAACGTGCTATCCGGATATTTTTCTACCATCTGGGTCAATTCCGTCCGGCGCGAGTTTAATACACTTTTGGCGCTTCCACCCTGTTTTCCGGGTTGAACATGACCAGTCGTTTGTTTTTGTTTTAAAATTTTTTGAACAAACCCTTTACTCACATCAAATCTGGCGGCTATTTTCCTAATTGATGTATCACCTTGTTCATAGATTTTAACTATTTTCTCACGCAACTCGATCGAATAGGGTTTGATTTCTTTCGCTTATGTACTAAATACACTGTATTATATATACGTGGAATGTGCTGTATTTAATCAAAAGTATAAAAAATGGCGTTTGTACTTGACAAACGCCATTTTATAGAATTACAAACGTGGCGTCTTATCTTGTTTAAACGACGCTAACAATTCGCGAATTTGGTCGGCCGCAATCTCGCGCCCGCCCAAACCAAAAGCTAGAGCAATGCCAACTGCGATCGCCCCAAGCAGCAGCCCGAAAGCCAAATTCACAATATCGCTGCCAATGCCCATTTGTTGCAGCGCCAAGGCCGAAACAAAAGCAATAATCGCGATCCGAGCCGTTTGGCCCAAAAGCCGCGCTTGGCGAGTTCCAGAACTGGCAATCAAACTAAAGGCCAGATTCGCCAAATACAAGCCGATCGCAAATACCACCAAACCAGCCAGCACCCGACCTGCAACCAGGACAATACCGCTAACAATCGCAGTCAGCGCTGGAATCCGCAGCACATCGGTAGCAGCCACCACAGCAAACAGCATGATGCCCACCTGCACCACGATGCCGACAAACTCAGAAGGAGTGCGGGCCGGAAGTTCCGGTTCCTGAAGAATCGTTGCCTCCGGATCTATCGAACTCGGCGGTAGCCGCAGTCGCTGTTTCGGCTGTTGCACTCCCAACCAAGAAAAGACATTGTTAAAGCCAATTCCCGTCAGGATATTAGTCACCAAATCGCTGATCCAGCGACCCAAAAAGTAAGCAACCCCCAGAATGAGCGCTGCTGTAAAAATGTTGGGAAGCGCGCCCAGAACCGTGTTGAGCATCGCGATTGCCGGCTGCGAAATCGCCTGAATGTCCAAAGCGTTCAGAGCTGCGATCGCCGTTGGAATCAAAATCAAAACATAGACGATCGTCCCGACAATCCACGACAGCGATTGCCCGCCCGAAGTCCGCGAAATTCCAAACCGAGCGCCCAAACCGTCCGCCCCAGCAGCGGCCAACAGATTCGTGACAATCCGCCGCACCACCATAGCCAGTAGCCAGCCCACAAACCCAATGAGCACAGCTTCCAGAATTTTCGGAATTGCCGCCAAAATTTGGTTGAGTAAATTATTAACCGGCAGCAGAGCCTGCTGCATTTCCAGTGAGTCGAGAATCAGCGGCAAAAACAGCAGAAAAATGAACCAGTAAAGCGCATTCGCCACAGTATCGCTCAGCAGCAAAGGGCGCTCAGTGGGCGCAGCGCCCACCTCCTGATTCAAGCGCTCGTCTACGCTAAAAGCCCGCATCGCCCGCGATACGGCCATTTTGGCTACAGTTGCCAACACCCAAGCAATCCCCAACCAAATTAGCGCGCCGGCTAACTTCGGCAAGAAACCGGTAATTTGATTGAGAAAAGTATTGAGGGGTTGCGAGACAGCCGTTAGATTCAGGCGGTTGAAAAAGGCAATTAGGAAAAAGATAAAAATGATCCAGAACACCGCTGCGGAAATCCATTTTTCCACTTGCGGGGCTCCAGCTCCTTCCGGTCGGCCGGTAATCCAAGCAGCCAACCGATTGTCGATCGTAGTCTTCTTGAGCAATCCCCCGACTACAGATGAGACGAGGGCTGATACTATCAAGCCAATTAGCAGGATACCGACGGCCCAGAGGAGATTTTCAATGTTTGAGCCCTGAAGGAAATTGTTAATTCCGCGTTCGGCATCTGTCAGCGGATTCCCGGGCTGGGCCTGGGCCAAAATGCGATCGGACAAAGCCGCTATGGGGCCCGATATCGGTTGAGTTATTTCTTGCCAAGTTTCATTCATTTTTTTCTCAGGTTAACGTCACATTTGACAAGGAGAAGACGAAACTTTAATAATAGTTCCAAAAAATCTAGGCATCGCCTAAATTTAATATTTGTACACTTTTAATGTACTGGGTTAACTACAAAACCCTCTATCGAATTTGGGATCAACCCATCTCCTACTGCTTTTGGGCCAATATTCAAAAAACCGTTTACCTCGGCCTTTATGAAGCCTCCAGTTTGGGTTCTGAACAATCCTCTTTTTACCCTACTGCCAATGTAGTCGGAATGTTGTTAAATTGGTTCCAAATCCAAAGCTGAACATTTGGAGGTGTAACTCTCCTCACCTAACCCAACTTGAATTCCCGCAAGTTATCCTTTGTACTACAACATTTGCACAAACCGGCAATGGGGAATACAGGGAAAATTTTGATTATTAACTTTACCAGTATTAATCCCATCTTTAAAATCATCGTTCCCGCCTATAGCCAGGAAGCCCATTTGATGATTAACCAGTCCTTTAATAATTGCGGAACTCGTCGTGTAGAGGTAGTAATCCACTTTACAGTTACGCTTGTGCCACAATTGGGCGACTTTTTTACGGTTTGTTTGCGCTACGGGCAGCAATGATTTCAATGCCGATGAAACTTGATTGCAGTATTGGTTTCTTGACTTAACACCCTGTCCCTCGTAGATTGTCGGTACTAACCCAGGAACATTGTAGGTTAATGTTGCCAGATTGTTTAATCCTAAACCTATAGCAGCTACTCTCTGATTAATTTGTAAAGGCTGTTCTAACTTTTCAGAGAACACCTCGACAACATAACAACCTACTTTGGGAACAATCCGGATTTCCAGAAGCGAGATGACTTTTGAGGCCAACCAAATATTAGTCCCAGAGGAACGATAATATCCTTTTTGTAAGGCTTTTTTGCTGACAGCTTGACAATTAAATACAACAACATAGCGCCCCTCCTCTCTTGTTCGCTCTCTTGAACCTTTATAATGAGGGATTTTCCGGGCGGCTTTAAATTTAGTGGTGTCTTCCTGATAGTTTCGCACCCCCAGATAGTAGCTAGTCCATGCTTTGATCATTAAGCCGAGGGTGCTTTGTGCTACCTTTGCGGGCAGTGATTTGTAATCAGGACTTGTTTTGAGCGCGTGATAAACAGCCAGAGCGTTTCTTTGTTGGCGAGCGAAAAAGTTTTGACGGTAGATGTAATTAGCGCTATTGTAAATATTTTTGCAAAGCAAAGACAGTCTATCGGCTTCTCGATAAAACCTATGATTTGGTTTAATGATGTGCCTTTCGACTAACTCCATAATCAGTATATATACTTTATTTCAAGATGATACACTGTATTTATGAGTATGTCAATCTTTTAATTTCTGGGAAAATTGACGTTACAAGTAAATAAAGGACTATCAAGTAAGCAAAGTTTTGTAATACCCTCCTTGTTGCAGGTTCTCATGTCAATTCGTCAAGTTTTCGAGCAATCCATTGAAATTCGCGCTGCTGCTACTCTGGTGGAGCAATGTATAGTCGATCGCACTTTAATGCACAAGTGGCTCAATCCCCTGCTACGCTGCGATCCCCAGGGCGAATGGGATACTACCGTAGGAAGTCGCAGCTTATTTATCATAAAAATTCCGGTTTTGCAACCCTCTTTAGAGAGTGTTGTGTTGGAGCGACAACCCGGTTTAATTGTTTGGGGGTTTGACGGATTTTTCAAAGGATGCGATCGCTGGGAATGCCAGCCGCAAATCCAAGGAACTCTCTTGATTAACCGCTTTGAATTTCAAATTCCCAATCGTTTAATTAGATTTGGTTTCAATCGCTTTGCAGCCCCTTGGACAGAAAAAGATATGAAAGACCAACTCCGCCGACTCAAGCGGGTAGCCGAGCAACTATCTCAAAGAATGGGTAAGGGGTAATGGATAATGGGTAATTGGGAACTTTTACCCTCGCGTAGCCGAAGAATTGGTAATGGGTGATGAGTAATTGCTAATAGCTGAAAGCTAGAGCTAATAGGAAAAAAAGCACCAATTCCCAATTCCCAATTCCCCATTCCCTCCAACTTCAGTTATTTATTTCGCATTTCCCGATGGAGTGGGCTGACAAATCATTTCTCTCGCCGAATTCACGGCTTGGTTAGCCGTATTTTGCAAAGCCGGGGAATTCTGATACAAAGCTTGCAAATCTTGCACATCTTTAATCACTCGTTCGTAAATAACCATCGCTTGATTGCCGTCAACTTCTAAAGCAGCAGGGCTGTAATTTTGCATCAATTCAATCAGCGATATTTTGCCATCTTTGGAAGCGGCGACTAAAGCATCGCGCAGTGCGGGCACGCTTTGAAGCCGAGCACTCGGCGCATAAGCAACCTCGCCCAATTGTTTAAAAACAATTTCCCCAAAATAAGTGCTTGCTAGCCGCGCTACTAATTGGGAATCTAAAGGCACTTCTCGCGTTAATATTTCGCGCATCGACTGGGGAGTTTGTTTCGCAAGACTCAGAACGCTTTGCAGTTGAGATGATGCTTGGCCGGTTTGTGCAAAGCTTTGCAAGTCGCTCATCGGTAATGTTACGTCAACAGCACCGTATTTTACGGTAACATTATCTAATGCAAAGGCTTTGCCGCTGCTTAGGAATACTGCACTTGTTCCCAGCAAAAGCGCCAAACCTAATGATAAAGACTTTGACATTCTTTTGGTTAAATGGGCTGACAGCGGTTGCATTCCGTTGAGATAACCTTGTTGAAACTGAAAGTTCATGAGTTTGTGCCTCTTTACGTCAAAATACTTTTTCGATCGGTCGTCTGTGCAGGTATCTGTGCGGGTATCAGTCGGAAAAGTGGACTCGGGATTTCCGTAAATGACCTATAATTTTACAGTCATGTCCAGCAAATTCCACCTATCAAAAGATAGGTGTTAATTGACAATTAATATGTTATGATTACCCGTTTGACAATCTTAGATACCGTTGCAAAAATTATAAAAGCGAAATTGGGTCGTCGGGCAGCAGTTTATTGAGTGTCGCTTGAAGAGGTCTTATAGTGTGCGATCGATACCGAATTTAAGTTCACATATCCCGATCGAGCCGATCGACCAATTGGCGAATTCTAGCAGCATCAGGAGCATTCGGAGCATTTCTCAGATATAGTTCCAAATCGTGGCGCGCTTCGACCAAGCGTCCCAGTTGATAATAGAGAATTCCGCGATCGCGCCGTTCCCCCAGCGCATCGGGAAACAGCAGCAAAATCCGTTCGATCGCCAAGAGTACCCTCGAAGCATCTCCCTGTTGCAAGTAAATCGCCTTCAGATTTCCCAGCATTCGCCCCAACAAATGTCGGCGACTTACCGGGGCGAGAAAAGCCGGCTGCAACTCCATAGGTTGACCATAAATTTGAGAAAGTCTGGCTTGACAATCTTCAGGAAACAATATCTCGCCGCCGTTAAACGCATCAACAAAAATACCAGCCTCTTCAAAATCTGGTCTAATTAAAAAATGTCCTGGCATCCCAATTCCCACCATCGGAAAATCAATGCGCTTAGCAACCTCCAAATAAACCAAAGATAAAGAGATCGGAATGCCAGTACGCCGATCAATCACTTCATTCAAAAAACTATTGCGGGGGTCGTAATAATCAACATCATTGCCGGCAAACTGCAACTCCCCGTATAAATAGCCGTTAATAGTTTGAATAATCCGCAGCGGATAATTCTGTGCCGGCAGGCGATCGCGCACTTCATCTGCGATCGTGTCGAGAGCGTTGAGATACTCCTCTGGCTCTAAATGTGGGTATTCTTCCAAAGCCATATAAAGAGCAGCTTTCGCCAGGTCGATCGAGCCATCAGGCTGATTTATTTCTCGATAAAAGAGTTGTCGGGCGATCGGAAAATCCATATTTATTATTGATTTATTTTTAATTTAGTTTTTTTACCAAAATCATGAACAGCCAAAATACCTGTTCCACAACAAAGATTATTCTGGTAAACAGGCATTTTTTGTAGTATAATCAACCTTTTTTATGGTAAAACAGATACTTTTTCTTGTGAAACAGCCATCTGGTCTGTTTCCAAAAAGATATTAAAAACAGTGGATTATTTAAATTTTAATATATTATAAGTTTTTTACTCTAAATCAGCCCCTATTTTTAATAAAGCTTCACGATTTTTTTCAATCGAGCCAGATTGAGGTGAACGCCCTCGGATGTCAAATCAACTTTCAAATCCCGTGACTTTTACCAATCACCCAACTGCGGCGAAAAATCCGAGCCAGAGTCGATTCTTCCAAAGCAAAATAGATAGGGCGGCCGTGAGGACAAGTGCGCGGATTACGAGTTTGCTGCCATTCATCCAACAAATTTTGCATTTGGGAAAGACTCAAAGGAGTACCGTTTCGCATAGCACTACGGCAAGCAGTCGCAACTTGAGCCGCTTGTAAATCTGCGACTTTACTGAGTTCAAAAAGCGCATCCGCACAGTCATCTCGATCTGCTAACAATTCAGGAACTTCGCGGGCAGCCCATAGCTGTTCGCCAAAACTTTCTACTTCCAAACCCAAGCGGGATAAATTCTCTATTTGCAGTGCAGATAATTGACTGAGAATTACTGGTTTTTCTAGACATTTTAGCTGCCAAGCAGCACACAATTGCTCGTATAAAACGCGCTCGTGAGCGATGTGCTGTTCTATCAACCACATTCCGCTGGAATGTTCCGCAACAATGTAAGTATTGTGAACTTGAGCGATCGCCCTCAATTCCATCAATCCTATTGGATTAGCTTTTTCCTGTTCGCCGTCTTCATCATTCTGCCTAGCCGAAATCCCGACACTGTAAGCACTTTTTTGTTCCGATGCCTTCAGCAATTTTCCCACTCGATCGGGAATTGGGGCCGGCGGCAAAACTTCATCGTTCAAATGCAAAGCGCGAGCAATTGCTGCGCTAACTTGTGCTTGCCAAAAACTCGGATCGTGCAGATAAATTTCAACCTTAGCCGGGTGGCGGTTCCAGTCGATTTCCGAAGGGGAGATTTGCAGGTGAACAAAACACACGGGATAGCGATCGCGCGGACAAGTGCGGGCAAAGGCGCTGAGAATAGTTTGCTCTAATTCGGGCGATCGCACAACTCGCCGATTTACTCCAACTTTCACCCAATCCGGCCGCCGGCGGTGACACCGATCCGGCAAACCAATTACTAACTCCAAACGCTGGGAATTGGGCATTTGGAAATGGGAACTGGCAACTGGTAATTGGTAATTAGGCTTAACTGTAGCTCCAACAAGTTGAGTTTCTATCAATAAATTTGCTGCTTTCTGATTTTGAGGACTCGCAGGCAAATCTAACTTTAAATATTGCAAATCGCTCGATCGCACACCGCGCACGAATTGAGGTAAAAGTTGTTCCGCTGTGCTACCAGGAGTTACGTGCAAACAAGGCGTATTTCCTTGACGCAACTGCCAATTAACGTGCGGATGACAAATAGCAATTTGTTGAAGAGTTAATTGGATCGATCGCATTTGCTGTGCCGGCGACAAAAAACTGCGGCGCACAGG
The DNA here is from genome assembly GCF_036701035.1 of Microcoleus sp. Pol7_B2. Taxonomy (NCBI): domain Bacteria; kingdom Bacillati; phylum Cyanobacteriota; class Cyanophyceae; order Oscillatoriales; family Microcoleaceae; genus Microcoleus; species Microcoleus sp. Pol7_B2. The sequence continues at coordinate 22,706 of NZ_JAUBQB010000059.1, forward strand.
CCAATTGCCAAACAAATTATCAACAGTCACCACCGTACCCGGAGCGATCGCCGCTGTTTCCACCTCCACAGCAACGCCTGCGTTGTTGTAAACCACCCGCCAGCCCGATCGAGCATTTTCAGCTCCCCCCTTGTTAAAGGATGATTTGGCGGGGGTTTGTGCCGACTCTCGATTTTCCGAAACATCCCCCAATCCCAAATCATTCGATCGGCTCAAAACCTCCAAACAGCCTAACTGAGCTAAACTGTGCAAAGCTTCCCCACGAAATCCCAAAGTATCAATTTTGTACAAGTCTGCTTCCGTGGTAATTTTGCTCGTACTGTGAGGCGAAGCCGCCTGCTGCAAATTTTCCAGATCCATTCCCGTACCATTATCTGCAACTTGCACCCGCCACTGTTCGGGCCAGACAGAAACAACGATGCGAGTTGCGCCAGCATCCAGAGAATTTTCAACTAATTCTCGTACCGCAGCGGCGATCGAGTCAATGACTTCGCCGGCGGCAATTAAATTGATAACTTCTGTGGGTAAGGTTTGAATAGTAACTGGCATCAAATTTTTAGCAGTTCGTTAATTCAATTATACTTGATTCTCCAAGTCGCTACACAGTATTAGGACTTACGCTCTTAAACCCTGTTTATTAGGAAAATATTGTTTTATCACAAGATATATACTCATCAACTAATTCACTGATTCTGAGTTAGAAAGTCCTAAGTATAATCTTCCTACCTACTTAATTTTGCTCTGCTAAAACCATGATTTTCGGCAAGCGGATGTAAAAAGTTGTGCCTTTTCCGTCCTCTGACTCATAACTAATTTTTCCTTTGTGAGCCTCCACGATCGACTTAACAATTGCCGTTCCCAATCCAGTACCAGTCCGCTTGCCATAAGTCACAAACGGTTCAAATAACTTTTCCTTAATTGTCGGTGGAATGCCGGGGCCGTTATCGTAAATGCTAATTTCGGCCCACTCCTCACTTTGTGTCACCGCAATCTCCACCCGACCCCCTCTTCCGCCAAAAGCCTCAACAGCATTCCCAACTAAATTTTGTAAAACGCGCAAAATCTTATTTTCATCCGCTTCCACTATTACTTCTGTCACCCGTACGGCTAAATCTACTTTTGCTGCTTCACAATAAACTCTGTTCAACTTTTCAAACTGCTGCAACGTCTGAATTAAATTAATTGGTTTCTTATTAAATACAGAATTCCCTCGCGAAAATTCTAATACTTCTTCAGCCATACCCAACATTCGATGAACCTGCAATTGAATAAGTTCACACCACTCCTGAGTTTCCTCATCTGGGTGCATTTCTTTTAGCATTTCACTGGAGAGTTTAATGCCAGTAAAAGGACTTTTGAAATCGTGAATAATTGTACTCACCATTTCTCCTACCAATACCATTTTTTGTTTGTGTACCAACTGGCTAACATATTGATCCGTGGTATCCCGTAAATTTTTAGTAATGAAACTAAACATTTGCAGTACCGAACTGCCTTTAGCAAACTGGAGAGTTTCTATGAGTTCTTCACGGGCTATTTTGGCCAAAGTCGAGCCTGCAACTGCCACAGCTCTAGCACTGCGAGGCTCTCCGTCTAAAACTCCGAGTTCGCCAAAATAATCGTCTGGCTTAGCCACAGCAACAGTTTGATATTTATTTTTTTCAAGCCGCTTGCTAAACTCGACTTTACCTTCTAAAACTAGATAGAAAAAATCCGCTGTTTCTCCTTCTTCAAAAACCAGCGTTTCCTCATCAAAACTCTCCAAAACAGCTATTTGGCAAAGGTGAGCAGCTTGCTCTGGTTCAAAATAAGACATAAATCGATGAGATGCCAGATCCATGTGAAAATACCTAAAGCTTAATTTAAACAGTTTCTTTTTTCTCTTTTCGCCGATCACCATCGGTGCGTTAATAAAATACAATACAGCTTTAATCTGCCTCTCTTTTCTAGCCTCCTAGGCTTTGACGCAAGGATCAGCGTCGGGATGCAGAGCCAGACTAGGAAAGCAGCACCAGAAATCTCACCAAAATTCTCAGTTAATTGACTAAAATACATAAATATTGTACTATTTTTGAGATTTAAATTGGATGTGGGGGGGGTCTTAGGCCACCTCAGAAGATTTTAACTGTAGAGAGATCGTGTAATTTAAATGTTGATCGACAGAGTTTACAAAAATTAACGATCGCCCGATAAAACGATCGCAGCATTCTGCCCGCCAAAGCCAAAACTTAAACAAACCGCATTTCTGACAATAGCCGATCGCGCACAGCCAACAAAATCTAATTTAAACCCGGGTTTTGTCATTCCAACGCAAGGCGGCAACATCTGATATTTAATGCTCATCAAACAAAAAGCCGCGCCCAAAGCTCCCGAAGCTCCCAAAGTATGACCCGTAGCCCCCTTAGTCGAACTAACAGCAACTCCTGGGTGAAATAACTTCTCAATTAACAGTGCTTCGTGTCGGTCATTTAACTCGGTTGCAGTACCGTGAGCATGAATAAAATCTATATCAATGGCGGCTAAATTGCTCCGTTTCAAACATTGATTTACCGCCGCGATCGCACTTTCCCCCCCCAGCTCCGGCGCATTAGCATGGCAAGCATCATTTGTCAAGCCAAAACCGGAAATTCGACCGTAGATTTTAGCACCACGACGCCTTGCCAACTCGGCAGATTCTAATACAAATAAAGCCCCACCTTCACCGAGAACAAAGCCTTCCCGATTTTCATCAAAGGGATAGCACCCATTGTTTGCCAAAGCACCCATCCGGCTAAATCCAGCCAGTGTCAGCGGTGTGATAGGCGCTTCCACAGCACCTGCGATCGCCCGCTGACACTCACCAGTGCGGATTAAATCAACAGCGCGGGCGATCGACCAAATACCCGTCGCACAAGCAGCCATCGGTGCCAATACCGGCCCCGTCGAACCAATTGCCCTCGCCGCTGCGATCGCCCCCATGTGAGGCAAAAAATTCACAAATTGAGAATTGGTAATCGGTAATTGGGAATTGGGAATTGGGAAGTGGGAATTGGGAAGTGGGAATTCCCTTGCTTCTTGCGACTTCCCTCTTCCCAATTCCCTCAGACTTCTTCCAACTTCCGTCTTTCTTCCATCCGTTACATCCCGTACATTGCTCGTTGCCGAACTTCCTTCGCTTGCCAACAGTTCCAAATTTGCCTGGAAGCCTCGGCTAGAACCGATCACAATCCCGCAATCGCGCAAAGGCAAAGTCAAATTAGCATCTTGCACAGCATCTATTAAAACCTGTCGAATTAAACTCATTAAATCGACAGGTTTTGTGCCAATTAAAGCCAAAGGTCGCCGTTCAAGTTCTATAAAAGGTTGATGTTGCCTAATTCCTGATTCGCCAGACAACAATCTTTTCCAGCTACAATCCAGAGTGCCTAAAGCAGAAACCAGCCCGATTCCCGTAACAACAACATCCACAAATGCCCTCAGCTTCCCAAATTTTTAGTCATTAGTTATTAATTATTACTTATTAGTTATTTATGATTGGAACTAATTATTAACTACTAAGCAACGAGCAACAACTGATATCGTTTCCGGTTGCATCGGAATAATAAAATCGAGTCAACCGTCAACAGTCAACAATCATCTCGATCGTGCAACCGGAATTGATAGGACGAGTTACGACTGACTATTGACTACTGAACAGGCTTAAAATTTTCCAAACCCTGAGTAACCGTAGCCTTCTCAATGCGATCGCCCGCTTCAATCTTATCAATCACATCCATGCCTTGTTTCACGTACCCAAAAACTGCATAGCTGCCGTCCAAAAACGGTACATCGGTCAAAGTAAAGTAAAACTGAGAAGAAGCCGAATCAGGACTCTGCGATCGAGCCATAGCAACAGCCCCGCGACTGTGCATCAACACGGGTTTCTCCTTAACCCCAGCTTCTTGTAGCGTCGCGCTGTAAGTCGGATTTGCAGCACCTTTAGCTTTAATTTCTAGAGGAATCCTGCGTTCGGCAGTAGTTTTTGGGTCAATAAAACCACCAGTTCCCAGCCGCGCCGTAGGGAATTTAGGGTCTTTACCTTGGGGGTCGCCGCCTTGAACTACAAAAGGCTGAGGTTCCCGAACTACTCGGTGAAATACCAGCCCGTCGTAGACTCCTTTCTGAACCAAATCGACAAAATTGCCCGCAGTAATTGGCGCATTTGTGCCGTCGAGTTCGATCGTAATTGGAGCACCTTTAACCGTCATCACCACCGTTGCTTTTCCTTCCAATCGTGGCAAATTGCTAAATTGCGAACTCGCCGCTACAGCAGCAGGAGACGGAGACGGAGACAAAGAAATATTGTCACCCGACGCCGGATTCGATGTGGGAGTCGAGTTTGCCACAGGGGAATTACCGCATCCTCCCACAAACAACGCGCCAATTATTAAAAGTGAGAACAACCAGCGCTGAATTTTGATTTGCATTTGCATTTGTATTTTCACTTTGAGTCAATTACGGACTTTGCAACTAAAGATTTTAATTCAATAGTCCGAACTGTTTTTAGTTCGTAGTCTGAAAACCGAGATTTTCCTTGGATAGCGAACTTGCCTAATCGCCTGGAAACTATTATTCTACGATTTGCAATTAAAAACTGTCGGAAGTATTGTTAATTGATAGATTCAAAAATTGGTAACGGGCTTACTCGCAGATGAATCTTTTTCACTTACCAGGTAGATAAGGTGCGCGGCCCGGCGCACCCTACGAGACATTACCAATCTAAAATCGCCAATCGAAAATCCCTAAAGTCCTTCTAGGGGAACTTGCAAAAATCGAGCCAATTCGGCCGCTTGATTTTCCACTTCAGACAAAGCAATCGGCTGTCCGACTCTAGTCAGGGGAAACTGGCGGCGGTCTTTGAGCTTAAGATAAATACTGCGGCGGGGACTGAGACCTTCTTTAATGTCCACCCGCACAGATTGCACGTCCGATGTCTTGCAATTAAAATCAACTTTTCGGTTTTTGCCGGGAAAACCCCAGCGAAAGATCCGAATGTTACCAGTTTGCCGATCGAACTCGTTGTAACCGCCACCGACATCCCAGAGAATAGTCAGCCACAGGTAAAGCGCCAAAAGCACGCCACAGACACCGTAGAAACCCATCGCAATGCCTTGGGGGATGAAAACAAGCTGAGTCGGGTCAGCAAAAGGCAGCAGGTTAACGTGCAAGTAGCTGGAAATGCCCGACAGCAGGAAACCAGTCCCTCCAATGCTGACCACCGTCGCCCACCAGTAATTGCTGAAGCGGCGGGAGCCCAAAACCGGGTAGCGCAGGACAGGATCGATCGAGGTCATTGTTTTTGCAGTCATAAAATTAAACAGCCTTAAAGCCAAATCTTAATTCAATTAGCCCACCGAGCGTCACGCTTCGCTGACGAGATCGCGATCGACCGATCGGCATTGTGTATCAACTCCTGCTAATTATGTTGAAAAATTATGAACTTCTAATATATAGTTATGTTAACTTTAATTAGAAACCTTGGTCTTTTAACAAGCAAAAGGATTTTACCCCAATGACAATCGCAGTCGGACGCGCCCAGACCGAAAGAGGCATATTTGATGTCCTCGACGACTGGCTCAAACGCGATCGCTTCGTCTTCGTAGGCTGGTCTGGCATCCTGCTATTCCCCTGCGCCTACCTAGCCATCGGTGGCTGGTTAACAGGCACCACCTTCGTCACCTCCTGGTACACCCACGGTTTGGCAAGTTCCTACCTCGAAGGAGCCAACTTCCTCACCGTAGCAGTCTCCACCCCAGCCAACAGCCTCGGACACTCCCTGCTGTTCCTGTGGGGCCCCGAAGCACAGTGGGACTTCACCCGCTGGTTCCAACTCGGCGGGCTGTGGACATTCGTAGCCCTCCACGGCGCCTTCGCACTGATCGGCTTTTGCCTGCGTCAGATTGAAATCGCCCGTTTGGTAGGCATCCGTCCCTACAATGCCCTAGCATTCACCGGCCCCATCGCCGTGTTTGTGTCGGTGTTCCTGCTTTACCCCTTGGGTCAATCAGGCTGGTTCTTCGCCCCCAGTTTCGGCGTCGCAGCAATTTTCCGCTTTTTGTTATTCCTGCAAGGCTTCCACAACTGGACGCTCAACCCGTTCCACATGATGGGCGTTGCAGGCATCTTGGGCGGCGCGCTGCTGTGCGCCATCCACGGTGCAACCGTAGAAAACACCTTGTTTGAAGACGGCGAAGGCGCAAACACCTTCCGCGCCTTCAACCCAACTCAGTCAGAAGAAACCTACTCGATGGTGACAGCCAACCGTTTTTGGTCGCAAATCTTCGGAATTGCCTTCTCCAACAAACGCTGGTTGCACTTCTTCATGCTGTTCGTACCTGTCACAGGCTTGTGGATGAGCTCCATTGGCATCGTCGGTTTAGCATTAAACCTGCGCGCCTATGACTTCGTATCCCAAGAATTGCGCGCTGCTGAAGATCCTGAGTTTGAAACGTTCTACACTAAGAACATTCTGCTTAACGAAGGCATTCGTGCTTGGATGGCTCCTACTGACCAACCCCACGAAAACTTCATCTTCCCTGAAGAAGTTCTGCCTCGCGGTAACGCACTTTAAAAAAATCAGGATTTGGATTTCAGATTAATTTAATTTTTTTAAACTAATCTGAAATCCAAATCCCTATTCCCCGGCGCAGGCGCGGTGATACCGTGCCCTACTAGGGAACAAAAAAACCCAAAATCCAAAATCTAAAATCGTTGGAGGTTCTACCGGGTGGTAACGCTCTCTAATTCCTACGCAAGCGGTCGCGACCAAGAATCCTCCGGGTTCGCTTGGTGGTCTGGCAACGCTCGTTTGATCAATCTCTCCGGCAAACTGCTGGGCGCCCACGTCGCTCACTCTGGCTTGATCGTTTTCTGGGCCGGTGCAATGACTTTGTTTGAAGTCGCTCACTTTATCCCAGAAAAGCCCATGTACGAACAGGGCTTAATCTTGATGCCCCACATCGCTACTTTGGGTTGGGGCGTCGGCCCCGGCGGTGAAGTTACGGATATCTTCCCGTTCTTCGTAGTCGGCGTTCTTCACTTGATTTCATCTGCTGTTCTCGGTTTGGGCGGCATTTATCACGCCGTTCGCGGCCCAGAAGTTCTCGAAGAATACTCTTCGTTCTTCGGCTACGACTGGAAAGATAAGAACCAGATGACCAATATCATCGGCTACCACCTGATTCTGTTAGGATGTGGCGCTCTGCTGCTGGTAGCTAAGGCCATGTTCTTCGGCGGTGTCTATGACACTTGGGCTCCGGGCGGCGGTGACGTGCGTATTATCACGAACCCCACTCTGAATCCGGCTGTGATTTTTGGCTACTTGGTACGCTCTCCTTTTGGTGGCGAAGGCTGGATTGTCAGCGTCAACAACATGGAAGACATTATCGGCGGTCACATCTGGCTCGGCCTGATTTGTATCGCTGGCGGTGTTTGGCACATTTTGACCAAGCCTTTCGGCTGGGCTCGCCGCGCCTTAATCTGGTCTGGCGAAGCTTACCTGTCTTACAGCTTGGGCGCTTTGTCCCTGATGGGCTTCATCGCTTGCTGCTTTGTCTGGTTCAACAACACTGCTTACCCCAGCGAATTCTACGGTCCGACAGGCCCGGAAGCTTCTCAAGCGCAAGCTTTGACCTTCCTGATCCGCGACCAACGCTTGGGTGCTAACGTCGGTTCTGCACAAGGCCCCACCGGTCTGGGTAAATACCTGATGCGCTCTCCTACTGGCGAAATCATTTTCGGCGGTGAAACGATGCGTTTCTGGGATTTCCAAGGCCCTTGGTTGGAACCCTTGCGCGGTACTAACGGTTTGGACTTGAACAAAATCAAGAATGACATTCAGCCTTGGCAAGCTCGCCGCGCGGCTGAGTACATGACTCACGCTCCTCTGGGTTCTTTGAACTCTGTGGGCGGTGTGGCGACTGAAGTTAACTCGTTTAACTTCACTTCTCCTCGTTCTTGGCTGTCCTGTTTCCACTTTGTGATGGGTTTCTTCTTCTTGGTCGGCCACTTGTGGCACGCTGGTCGCGCTCGCGCGGCTGTCGCTGGCTTTGAGAAGGGTATCGATCGCGAAAATGAAGCGGTACTTTCTATGCCAGACTTAGACTAATCGATCGAACTTATTTCTGATTTGATTGTCTAGTTGAAAAAGGCTCCTGCTTAACGGCAGGAGCTTTTTTTTGAGCAAATAATATCTGAAAAAGCTGCGGATTGTCGATCGACTGTTCTCCGAACCCGCTAGCAGCAGATACAATCCAAGACGTAGAAACCCGGTTTCTGAGTTAAGCTGTTGAATTCAATCCTGTTTCTTTCCGTCAGCTCGTTCCTGAGCGATCTTTTGCATCTAGGGCTGAGATATTTCGGTGCGACCTTCATCGCTGGCGGTGAATGACTCTACAAGTCTTGAAACTTGACAATTTTAATCCGTTGGGGTATATGCCTTGCAAGGCAGGCTCGACAAAGTTTATATTTAAAGTACAAAAGTTTTAATCCCACACAATGGAAAGTTGCACTGAAAACTTGCAATTTTAAGGCAGATTGCTACAGGTGCAAAACTAATCGACGATCGCCATCAGGATATTTATATTTTATTAAATGGCTGTGCTTGCCGAATTTTTTAACAGGCACAAAACTTTTGGGCCGCTTACTATTATTGCTAGGAAAGCAAAAGATTAATAATGGACTCATTAAAGATCGAAAATGTCAAGGTGAGGTTCGATCGAGCAAATTTGCTCGAACGCATCGCCAACCGCATTCGCCGCTCTCTAGAACTACCCGAAATTCTGAGCGCAACAGCAGCGGAAGTTCAATCCTTCTTGGGAACAGACAGAGTAAAAATCTACAAATTTCATAGCGACGGTAGCGGTGAAGTGATTGCCGAATCAATTAACGGCAACCGCTTGCCATCCCTATTGGGTCTGCATTTTCCAGCAGACGATATTCCCCCTCACGCCCGCGAACTGTTCGCCCAACTACAGGTGCGATCAATCGTCGATATAGATTCCGGGCAGCTAGGCCAAAGTCCCCGCCGCGAGGCAGTTTCCGGCCAACTGCTGCCCGACGAAATGCGCTTTCGTGCGGTTGACCCCTGCCACGCTGAATACTTGACTGCACTGGGCGTCAAGGCTTGCTTGGTAGTACCAATTTTTCACGGCGAAGAATTCTGGGGGTTGTTGGTATCTCATCACTCCGAGTCCCGGAGTGTGGGAGAAAACGAACTCCAAGGCGTTCAGATGGTGGCAGATCAGCTCGGCGTCGCCATAGCCCAATCAACCCTCCTCGCCCAAGCGAGGGCGAAAGCTCAACGGGAAGCTGCCGTCAACCGCGTCGCCGCAGCCCTTAACTCCCAGCCGGCGATTGAACTCCAAACAGCTTTGGTAGAATCGGTAGCAGCACTAGACGCCGCCGGCGGCAGGCTGTGCATTTTTGCCACGCCATTCATTTCCGACAGCAGCAAGGTGACGAATCTAGTTCCCTATTCGGATAACTCGAATCGGGAACTCACAGTCTACACTTGCGGCTCAGGGCCGAAGATGCAAATTTCGGCAAAATACCCGCAGGTTGAGCAATACAGCGTCTGGCACGAATATTTTAAATCCGGCGAGCAACAGGTTTGGGCAATTTCCGACTTGTACCAAATTAGCAGTTTGAGAAGCCTGCAACCTGCATTTCGATCGACCAAAATTCGCAGCATTTTAATCGTACCGCTCAGAACCCGCCAGCACATATTCGGTTACTTGACCATTTTTCGAGAAGAATTTGACACCGAAACTCTCTGGGCTAGACAGTTTGATAGCGACGAGCGGCTCGCCCAATCTCGGATATCTTTTGAAGCGTGGAAAGAGTCAAAAACTGCCCAAATTCGCGAATGGAACGCTGAAGAAATTGAATTGCTCCAAATTTTTGGCACGCACTTTTCTAATGCTATTAACCACTACCAACTCGATCAACAAATAGATGAACTTAACACAAATTTAGAAAATCAAGTTCAAAAGCGCACCGCTCAACTACAGCAGTTGACCCAACAGCAACGAGTGCTGTTTGAGGTGGTGGCAAAAATGCGGAAATCCCTCGACTTGAACAAAATTTTTAGCACGATGTCCCAGGAAGTGCGGCGGGCTTTAAATGCCGATAGAGTTGCAGTTTACCGCTTCGATTCCGCATCAGAATTTAACGACGGCGAATTCGTTTCCGAAGATGTTTTGCCAGGTTTTGTGTCAGCAATGGCAGTCAAAGTGCACGATCGCTGCTTTGGAGAAAACTACGCCAATCTCTACTCTCAGGGGCGAATTCACGCCATGTCCGACATCAGACAGGCCGGACTGCAAGATTGCTTTCACAAAGTCTTGGAGCAATTTCAGGTCAAAGCTACTTTAGTTGCACCGATTATGAAAGGCAACCACCTTTGGGGGTTGCTGTGCGTACACCAATGTTCGGCTCCCCGCAACTGGGAATCTTCTGAAATTAAATTTGCTAGCCAAATTTCCGCTCAGCTAAGCATCGCTTTAGAACAAGCAGATTTGCTAGCTCAAACTCAGCAGCAAGCAGTTGAGTTGCACCGGGCAGCAGAGCAGGAGCGAATACTGTTTGAGGTAGTTGCTAAAATTCGACAATCTCTCGATTTAGATACAATTTTTCGTACTACAACTACAGAATTGCGGCGGATATTAAAGGCAGATAGAGTTGGCATTTATCGCTTTGATCCTAGTTTAAACTTTAATGAAGGCGAATTTATTATCGAAGATGTTTTGCCTGGGTTTTCTTCGGCAATGAATGTAAAAGTTCGCGATCATTTCTTTAGCGAAAACTATGCCAAAAAATATAGTCAGGGACAGATTCAAGTGCTATCAGATGTCGAAAATGCTGGACTCTCAGACTGCCATGCTGCTCTTTTAGCTCAATTTCAAATTAGAGCTCAGGTGATTATGCCGCTGATGAATGGCAGCGAACTTTGGGGTTTGCTGTGCGTGCACCAGTGCAGCGGTTTGCGCCATTGGAACACTTCGGAAATTCAGTTTGCTAGGCAAGTTGGAATTCAGTTGAGTGTAGGATTAGAACAAGCAGATTTGTTGGCTAAAACGCGGCAGCAATCAGTTGATTTGCAGTGGGCAGCCGAGCAACAGCGAATACTGTTTGAAGTGGTGGCTAAGATTCGACAATCTCTCGATATCAACGCGATTTTTAAGACTGCAACCCAAGAAGTTTGTCAGTTTATGCAAGTTGATAGAATTGCTGTCTATCAATTTAATCCTGATTGGAGTGGCTATTATGTTGCCGAGTTTGTGAAAGATGGCTGGATAAAATTGGTAGGGGAAGGTATTAGTACAGTGTGGCAAGATACTTATTTGCAGGAAAACCGAGGCGGCAGATATGCCAATAATGAAACTCTAGCCGTAGACGATATCTATCAAGTTGGCCACTCGGAGTGTGTTGTCGGTATTTTAGAGAAATTTCAGGTGAAGGGTTATGCGATCGCGCCGATTTTTGTAGGACAAGGACTTTGGGGTTTGCTGACAGCGTATCAACATTCTGAGCCCCGCGGTTGGGAAAGTTCAGAAGTTAACTTTTTAGCTCAGATTGCTAATCAATTAGGCGTTGCTATCCAACAAGCCGATTTGCTGGCTCAAACTAGACGCCAAGCAGAACAAATCGCTCAAAGTTTAAAGGATTTGCAGCACACTCAAGCTCAATTGATTCAAACTGAAAAAATGTCTGGTTTGGGGCAACTGGTAGCCGGGATTGCTCACGAAATCAACAATCCGGTTAATTTTATTTACGGCAATCTCAATCACGCTAGTGAATATACTGCTAGCTTACTGAGTTTGCTTGAACTTTACCAGCAGCAATATCCCGCTTATAGTCCTGAAATAGACAAATTGAGTGAAGATATTGACTTGGAATTTTTGCTAGAAGATTTGCCAAAATTGCTATCCTCAATGAAGGTGGGAGCCGATCGCATCCGTCAAATAGTTCTGTCTTTAAGGAATTTCTCTCGTCTTGACGAAAGTCAAATGAAGGCGGTTGATATTCACGAGGGCATTGACAGCACGCTGTTAATTTTACAGCACAGGCTGAAATCTAATGCCGACAGTCCAAACATTGTGCTAGTGAAAGAATACGGCATTTTGCCTCGAGTTGAGTGTTATGCTGGACAGTTGAATCAGGTATTTATGAATGTTATTGGAAATGCGATCGATGCTTTGGAATCGCACAAGTTGCTCGCTGGTCAATCTGTAATTCCTCAAATTAAAATATCTACTGCTGTCGGTCAACTTAATGGTACTATTCCTAGCGCGGTGATTCGGATTTCTGATAACGGTACCGGAATTACGGAATCTATGAGACAACGCATATTTGACCCTTTTTTCACGACTAAGCCAGTTGGGAAAGGTACTGGATTGGGACTGTCAATTAGTTACCAAATTGTGGTAGAGAAACACGGAGGGGTTTTAAAATGCAATTCGGAATTGGGGAAAGGTACTGAGTTTGTGATTGAGATTCCGCTTCGACGGCAGCCAGCAGTCATTAGTCATTAATCATTATTGTAAAATCCAGTCAACAGTCAAGAATCACGCAGGGTGCAGCCGAAATTGATATAATTCATGTGTATTAATCTATGTTTATCTGCCCTCATCGGCGGTAAAAAAAAGAGAATTTCTCTGGCCACAGATGACAAGGGATTGACGCTGATTCACGCAGAGGTCGAGAAGAAATATATGAATAATTTCGATGCTGACAGATTTGGAATCAGGCTTGATCGTGGGTATGAGATCGCATAGGCACCTTGCGGCATCGCGGGTGACAGTTGCCTAAGTCCTGATGCAAAAAGATGCCTATTTAATTGACTTTCATAGATTAGTTTCGCTCTTTTGTAGCTCTTGTTGGAGAGTATTCTTGACACGATCGTACTCACCCTCGATTTGAGCCAAAAGGCTTGAGGCTCGATCTAGTTCACCAGAGGTACTCATAACTTCTAGCGTGGCACAAAGCTTGGCCAGAGGAGCCGCGCTTAGATTCGCACTACTGCCTTTGAGGGTATGAGCCACTCGCTTTAGGGTTTGAGTATCCGCTTGGGCGATCGCTAATTTCATAGCTTGTAGCAACTTTAGAGATTCCTCAAAGTAGCAGTTCGCCAGCAAGCTCAAAATCTGGGTTGAATCTTGATCGATGCTGCTACAGAAGGCTTGCAGTTCAGTGAGGTTAACCGCTGGCATATCAATTTCTGGCTTGTGGCTATCTGATTCCTCCTCTTGGGCCTGCTGCGGTTCCGGGTTGGGTGGACACTGACTCAGCGCTTGGATGAGAGCATCTACTCGAATTGGTTTACTGATATAGTCATTCATGCCAGCATCAAGACAAACCTGGCGATCGCCCTGCATGGCATTTGCCGTCATTGCAATAATCCAGGGACGAGCATGAGCCGGCCACTCCTGGCAAATACGACGGCTGGCTTCTAGTCCATCCATCTCTGGCATTTGTACATCCATCAGCACTACATCATAAGGCTGGCGATTCAGGGCTTCCAAAACTTCTAATCCATTGGCAGCAACATCGGCCCGGTATCCCAAACGCTCTAACAGCAGCAGTGCCACCTTCTGATTCACCAGATGATCCTCTGCTAACAGAATTCGCAGTGGAAGTCTCTGGGCAAGTTTAATATCATCCTGAACAGAGCTCGGGGGGCGCTGTTGAACTTTCGTCGGTTGGGCTTGTAGCACCTGGGTCAGGACTTCATAAAGTTGGGATTGTTTGATAGGTTTGCTTAAACAAGCCGCAAAGTGGGTGGAGAGTTCTGAAGAACTCACTTCTGGTTTGCCCATTGAAGTCAGCATCACCAGGGGTAAACGGTGGCACTTAGGATGCTGGTGGATGGCTGAGGCGAGTGTGAAGCCGTCCATTTGTGGCATTTGCATATCTAAAATAGCGACATCAAACGTTTCTCCATTCTCAAGCCAGTTGAGCGCTTCCACCGCCGATTGGGCAGCGCGAATCTGCATCCCCCAAGTCTCAGCTTGCAACGTCAGAATTTGTCGGTTAGTCGCCAGATCATCCACGATTAATAAATGCTTGCCAGATAGTTCTGGTAGCATTTCAATCGGTTCGGCTAACTCAGTAGCAACAGAGGATGCCACAATCGTGAAGTAGAAGGTCGAACCCATTGTGACTCGATGAGGCTTAGCGGCTTGCCATTTGGGTGAAGGGGTTCCTCCGACGTGGCCGGAACTCTCAACCCACATCATGCCGTTCATCGTTTCAGTAAGTCGCTTACTAATCGCCAGACCTAAACCAGTCCCTCCATACTGCCGAGTCGTCGAAGCATCTACTTGACTAAAAGACTTGAACAGTCGATCGAGCCGGTTGGCTGGAATACCAATGCCTGTGTCTTGAATAGCAAACTGGATTTCATACAAGCTTTCTGACAAGTTCCCTGGCTCAGAAATTGTTTTGTCAGAATCAACTAGAGAGGCTTCCACGGAAATGGTAACTTCCCCAGCTTCAGTAAACTTAATCGCATTGTTGAGCAAGTTAACTAGAATCTGACGGAGACGGGTGACATCACCCAAAATCAACTTAGGAGTCTGAGGCTGGATGAGGTAGCCCAACTCAATATCCTTCTCATCTGCTTTAACTGCAAGTTGGTCGATAGCATTTTCTATGCAATCTCTCAAGCTCAAAGGATGCTTTTCTAACTCCAGCTTGCCCGACTCAATTTTGGAGAAGTCAAGGATGTCGTTGATGATACTCAGAAGGGTATCCCCACTATTACGAATCGTCTCGATAAAGTCTCGCTGTTGAGCCTTGAGTTCTGTATCGAGCAGTAGTCCCGTCATACCAATAACCGCATTCATGGGAGTGCGAATTTCATGGCTCATCATCGCCAGAAACTCACTTTTGGCTCGGCTCGCTGCTTCTGCTTCCCGCCTAGTTTGCTCCAAAGCAAAGTTTTTCAGAGTTAATTCTTCTCGTTGTCGAGTTTCTTGCTCTAGTAATTTGGCTTGAGCTAGGGCAATTCCTACTTGAGCGGCCACTGATTCTAGCAACTCCACTTGATCGGCGGTCCACTGACGGTAACGATCGCACTGGTGCAAACAAATGGCACCATTCGGTTCTCCTTGGTAAGAGGTTCGCACTGCTAATGTCGATCTCAAATTGAGACTGGTACAAATTGAATGAGCACAGGTGAGCAATGAATCGCAGTAGACATCCGGGGAGGCGATAGCTTTATCTTGAGCCATCAACTGTTGGGTATAAGCATGACTCGCGGCCAGAATGTCATGCTCCCCGCTGGGTGCATATCCCACTGCTAGATACTCTGCAACGACAGGAAACTGAGGCTGTGGATTGTCCAGGTATGTGCGAATTAAGCAACGACTGGCCCCAAAAGCTTGCCCAATCTGAACAGCGGCCGTTTCAAATATCTGTTGAGCATTGAGGCTTTGACGAATTTCTTGGGTAATTTGCTTCAGCAGTAGGGCTTTTTCCAATTGTCGTTGTAGTGCTTCTTCTGCCTGCTTGCGATCGGTAATATCCTTCATGAAGCAGTGATGCCCGACCAACACATTTTGCTCGTCATAAGCAGAGACCATCACCACTTGTTTATAGAAGCTAGAGCCATT
This sequence comes from Microcoleus sp. Pol7_B2, assembly GCF_036701035.1. Classification (NCBI taxonomy): domain Bacteria; kingdom Bacillati; phylum Cyanobacteriota; class Cyanophyceae; order Oscillatoriales; family Microcoleaceae; genus Microcoleus; species Microcoleus sp. Pol7_B2. The sequence goes on from NZ_JAUBQB010000059.1 coordinate 38,338, forward strand.
TTTTCGCATTCCCCTAGCTTCCGCTTCGACTCTGCCGTCCCTCAACATTTGCTGATAAGCAGCCACCATCTTCTCAACATCTTCAGGATGAACGGTTCTTTGCCATTCCATCCCTAGCATTTCCTCATGCCCATATCCACAGATGGCAGCATAAGTCATATTGACAGACATATAGCGTCCTTGAGAGTCCAGCCGAGAAATGCCTGCCACAGCATTTTCTAGCGCCGCACTCATTTGTTGCAGTTCCGCTTCGGCTCGTTTGCGATCGCTAATTTCAATCAGAATGCAACCCACTGCTACAGGTTGCTCTGCATCCTTGAAAATGGGGAAATGAGAAGTTAGCCAGTAGCGCTGGGCAGCAGTTTGACTGGATACGTCTGTGCTAATTTCCAAGTTGATGGAAGGTTTTCCTGTCGTTAAAACCTGTTGTAACAGTGCATTTACACCAGGAGCAAATTCTCCCAAAATCTCATCGGTTGTCTTACCTAAGTGAGCCTCGACAGAGCGGCCATTAATTTCAGCTAGTGCCTCATTGATTTGTAAAAATCGAAACTGCCGATCGTAGATACACAGCCCCACCCCTGCTAGGGAAGCTCCGTTAAAGAAAGCATTTAATAATTGCTCTCTGGCTTGAATTTCCTGCTCCAACTTTTTGCGCTCGGTAGTATCGCTGTGAGAACCAGTCATACGGACAACTTTGCCCGCTTCATCCAAAAGCGCTTGCCCTCGAGCTAAAATCCATTTGTAGCTCCCATCCTTGCAAAGCAATCGATGTTCTGTAATATAAAAGGGAGTTTTGCCCTCAAAGTGATCTTGAATTACTTGCATCACCCAATCGAGATCATTGGGATGCACCCGCTTGCTCCATTCATCCAGGTGATTAGGGAGTTCATGGTCTTCGTAGCCCAACATCTCTTTCCAGCGAGCGGAGAAGAATACTTCATTGGTGTTGACGTGCCAATCCCATACCCCATCATTACTACCACGTAGGGCGAGTTCCCACCGCTCTTCACTCGCTTGCAGAGCGACTTCTGCCTGATGCCGTTCAATTTCACTACCAATCCATTGAGCCATCAGTTTCAGTAATTCTACATGGGCAGATTTAAAGCTGTCTGCACGAGGAGATTTACTAGAAAAGCTGAGGGTACTGTAGACTTTGCCTGCAACTAACACTCGTGTTCCAATATAAGCTTCTATGCCAAGGGCAAGATAGGCAGGATGGTAACGCCATTTTGAGGTGCCTATATGTTCGATGGTTAGGGGTTCATTTGTGTCTAAAGCTTCACAGCACAAAGTTTGCTTAATATTAAAGACATCACCTGGTTTCAGGAGTCGATCGGGCGATCGTGCAACCATCACCTCATAAATATTATCTTGCACACGAGCCAAGATGCCACTTGCAAGCCCAAAATTCTGACATCCCATGTCAATCAACGCTTGGATACGCTGCTCAAAATTGAGATTTTGGGTAGCAGTGACTTCATATAAAGCTCGTATCGCCGCCTCTCTTGTTCTTAGTTCAGCTTCGGCTTGTTTACGTCTCTTAATTTCAGCTTTCAGAGAGCGATTGATTTTGGATAATCTTTGCGTTCGTTCTTGAACCCGCTGTTCTAATGTAGCGTTGGCCTGTTTAATCTCCCTAAACTTTTGATTTAGCGCGATCGCCATCACTTGAAAATTGCTAGCAAGCTCATTGATTTCAGTAACAGAACTATGTTTCCATTCAAATGTTTTTTCTGAAAGCTTGTTGGGTAAGTCAGTAGTGGCAAGAGCTAAAAAGGATAACGGCTTGACCAGTCGTTCGCTAACCACCGTTGCAGACAAAAATGCCAACATTGTGATGACGAGAAGAATAATCAGATCTATCCTGTAGCGGTTTTGTAAATTTTCTACATAGGGAGCTGCTGGAATTTCTAAGCGTAATCTCCACTCCAGATCAGAGCTAATAATAAATTCCTGTATATAGAAAGAGTTTTTCCAACGGATCATCGGATAGTTGCCCTTGCTAGGAACCCATTGTTGCAAGGTTCCCTCTAAGGTGCGAGTGCTGCCATCTTTTGACTTATCAACAGTGTTCAAAAGCTTTTGATCGGAGTGATTACTGGCAATCTGTCGGTTGTTTTGATCGAACAATGTAATGCGTAATTGGTGATTTTTTTGCTGAAAAATGTATAGAGCTTGGATCTTGCTTAATGCTAATGAAGCGTGGATCAGGCCAAGGAAATTACCTTGAACTTGCAGGGGAAAATTCAATCCTACATGAGGTTGGTCAATTAATAAATCCTTGTGGATAGGAGCCATCCAAGGCCTCAACCGCTCTTGAGCCAGGGTAATTAGAGATTTATGTTCGGTGCTTTGTTCAATCAACCACCGACGGGTTTGATTTAAAGAAGAAGAAGCCGCTAAAACTGTTCCCGATGAATCGGCCACATAAATGTTGTCGAAATCTGTAAACCACTGCTCAATCAGGCTAATGTCTTGTTGCAGTTTATCGGATGATTGAATCGCTTGATTAGCAGCAGTGGCGGCTTCAGGAATGAGCGATTTTTCCGCTAATGTATTCAACGCTAAGAGATGTCGCTGATTCCATCTAGATAGATCGCTACTGAGATTTATCCCGTTTGTTTGTAACTCAGTTTGCACAGTCGTCTGAATTTGAGCGACTAAGTATCTACCATCAATAACTAATAGGAGCAGTCCTGGAAAAAAGACAAAAGCAACCAACAGATGAAAAATAGTTTGTTTTAATGAGAAGATATGGAAATGCTTTGAATGCCTAACCCACAGATGACTCGGCGCATAAGAAATGATTAAGCTGGCAACTAAGGCATTAAAAATGCCGTTGACTGCTTGTTTGCACATAACTAGCAAGACTTGAGCCGCCTCCATGTGCAGCATTTGACCGTAGAAAAGCCAAACGAGAGGCATTCCAATTAAGAACCAGTACATCCCATCAAATAAAAGGAGGTTCGGATGTTTGCGCTGGCAAAGAAACCCTACAAACAGTGCCTCAATTACCAAAATGATGGTGGCGTATGGATGATTCCAAAGCAGATAAGTATAGCTGCCTGCTATTAGACTGGCAAAACCTCCCCAACCCCAGCCGAAGTAGTAAGTAATAATCAGTATTGCAATACTGCCAAAGAGGAAATCAACCCCAAAGAAAAGAGACAAATTGAAATAGTTGCCCAGAAAACCCGCTCCAGTGAGAAGGGCGATCGCACCTAACCATCTTTTATTACGCACTGAGCTAGCCCTTCCCATAAACTTTTATAATCGCTAGTTGCTGAATATGACCTGATTCCGATAAAAAAAGCGCCAGAGAGCCGATGTGTTATTTACTTGACAGTTTCTATGAAGATCGCACCACCGATTATTTAAGCTTTCAATCAGCAATCAAGGCTTACTCATGCAGGACTTGATATTTCGCTCAACTTTTAAGAAAAAATTATTCCAAATTACGAGAGGCTTAGTTTTTACTCTTATGATTTAATGAGTTCACTCATTAACTGTATGAGTCTTGGTACAAAAAGTATTACGACCTTGGTCTTTGGCTTGATAAAGTGCTGCATCGGCAGCAGTAATTAAAGTTTCTGGCAGGCTCTCTTGGGTGGGAATCACAGTGGTAATACCGAAGCTGAGGGTAATGCAATGATTCGGAGAACTCTTATGGACTATTGCTAAAGCTTGGACGCGAGCCTGAATTTTTTTAACTATTTGGACGGCTCCCTCCAGCTCTGTTTCGGGCAAAATCACTACAAATTCTTCACCTCCATAACGTGCTACTAAATCTCCAGCTCGATTAATACTGCAATTGAGAGCTGCCGCAACTTGCTTTAAACATAGATCCCCTGCTTGGTGTCCATAAGTATCGTTGTAAGGCTTGAACAAATCGATATCACACAAAATCAGTGACAAAGGAGTTTGCTGCCTCGTCATGCGTCGCCACTCCTCCTCTAGCTGTTGGTCAAACTGACGGCGATTGGCAATCTGAGTCAAACCGTCAATTGACGCTAGGTATTTTAATTGCCGATTGGCGGCTTCTAGCTGTTTGTAAAGTAGGGTTTGTTGCTGTTGCAAGTGGAATTGCTGAATCAACCGTCGCACTCTCTGTCGCAGAACAGCCCAGTGAATCGGCTTAGTGATATAGTCAGCGGCTCCCGCTGCAAACGCTCGATCGACAGATTCTTTGTCTTCTAAGCTAGTAATCATCAAAATAGGTGGGTGATCGCTCTCAGGCACTTCAGATAATTTTTGACAACAAGCAAAACCATCCATCGTAGGCATCACTGCATCTAGCAGGATCAGGTCTGGATTTAATTCTTCATAAGCTGCTAGCCCTGTCAACCCATCATTAGCTTCGGCCACTCGGTATTTTTCCTTCTGTAAATACAGTCGAAGTTGCAAACGCATCAAGGCATCGTCATCCACAATGAGAATTAGAGAAGACGGTTCCGTAGATGCGTTACTCGAAATGGCTGACTCTTCTAATGATTGATACATACGTCATTGTGTATCTCAAGCTTTGGAAACATTCTAGCCTAGCATATTTTGAGCTTGGGAGGGAAAGTTAAAATGGGGAAAATATGTCATAAATTATACACCAGATCAGCTTCCGCAACAACATCCTAGACAGCGTCGGGTTGGTTAAACCAACAGCCACAGTCTACTTAAAATTTCTCGCTTTTTTTCGGAGATATAAAGTCCGGTAACTCGCGCTAATATTTGTAAATATGTAATTATTCTTGGGGGCATTAAACTGTTTTTACAACGTCAAGCGAGCTTTGACGAACGATCACCTGTTATCCCGCGATCGTCGGTGGGATAATATGCTATATTTTTTAAATTAATTCAGACTTTTTCAGGTGCATCAAATTCCTCCCTCATCTTTGAGCGATCGTCCGAGCTATTTTTGGGGAATACATCTGATGGTCACACTATCACGTATCGCTTCGCCCTTGGTTGAGCGTTTGTTAGCACCAGGAAGCTCTGACTGCAAAAAAGCGTAAGCTTTGTTAAGAAACCTTTACAGAGTTCTGCGCGAGCTGGGATAGGTTTTTTCTCTTTTTTCTCCGAATAATCCCTCAGATAGTGTCTAAACTCCTGTCTTTGGGCTTGAGTAGGGAACACATCGTCAAAGCGTTGGCATCATCTTTCAAAGCATGGGAGCATGGATGTCCCAACTGTTGATCTCATCAGATTCCATCAGGAAAGAGACTAAGCTCAAAAGTTGACTCTATATATATTAGCTTTATTTCTCACTCAATTTTTTGCTAAAGTCCCCCTATTAAAAATAGAAGCTCTACTATAATCACTGGGAAAGAGTAAATTAACTTGATGGAGGTAACTTACTATGGAAGTAGCACGACCTGATTTTTCTCAAATTTTTTCTCAAAGCGTTCTAAAAACGAAAGAAGTTTGGACTGAAAAAGTTGGAAAAGCAGTGAATTCTGTTTCAGAAGCAACAGCACAAGCTAAATCTTCTCTCTCCGAAACTGCGTATCACGCAAAAGAATCTCTGACTCAAACTACGAATTCTGCCGTTAATACTGTGAATCAAGCTACGAACAATGCTTTAGGTACTGTAGCTGAGAAAACCGAAAAAGCGAGAATTTCTATATCTGAAGTCGCGAATCAAGCAGTTAGTCGCGTCATTGAAAGTACCAACAAAGCTGTTGATGCTGTTTCTCACTCTGCGGCAACTGCTAAAGAAACTATTAATCAAACTACTAACTCTGCGGTCAATACTCTGAATCAAAGCACTAGCCAAGCTGTAGAGAGTGTAAATCAAGCAACAGAAAAGGCTAAGGCTTCATTAGAAGATAGCATTAACAAGGCGGGAAATATGAGCGGTGCGGCTTCAGATGCCATCAAAAGTGCTATCAATGGTACTGTCAAAGATTGGATTGACGCTCACCCTGTAGTCTTCTGGTTGGTGAGTCATCCGCTGATAGGTTTAGCAATTTTCCTGATATTTATATTCATTATATTGCAATACGGTTCAGTTAAGGCTCAAACCCTGGTAAATTAGGTATTGTTTCCAAAAATGGAGAGTAAGTTAGCGTGCA
>NZ_JAUBQB010000001.1:0-103421 GCF_036701035.1 Microcoleus sp. Pol7_B2
TTGGTTAATCCACAGCACTTTAAAAACTGGTTTACAAGCTGCTGCTACTGTACTTCATAAACCTGGAATCGGCTGTATTTGCAGCACAAAGGCGAGCCAATGTCAATACGCTGGCTGCTGTGGCCGCCGTTAAAAATTAAATTTTTTTGAACTTGTTTAAGATTAGCAATTAACCGGGATTTCCCCTCTCGACAATGTGTTTGAGAGCGTTTAATCACTCTCTTCCAAAAAGGTTTGTACTCGACCGTTCGGTCGCAAAACAACTCGAATTTTCGGGTTTTTGCCATTAGAAACGGCAGAAACAAACGGCTCGCCGGCTAATGGCATATTAATTTGCTCGATATAATCTGCTGCTGCTTTTCCCATCGGCACAATACTTTGAACTGACCCATTTTCATCGATCAGCACGCTGTATTCCAAAGTTTGTTCCATTCCTTCTGGAGGCTTCCAGCGTTCCTCAAAGTAAGTTCTAGCTTCTGAAACTTGAGGAATTGTATCAAATAAAGTGCGGTTTTTTTGACTCGCTGCCGCCTGGTTGTTGTCCTCGGGCTCGGCTGGGGGTTGAGCATCCTCAAGAGGTGGGAGTTCGGTACTGGCGGGGGGGACAATCGGCTCGATGGGGCGGGGGGATGGCTGCGGCGGGGGAACGGGAAATCTGGAAGCAGACAGGGAGGGCGGCAGGGGGGGCGGTACGGCGGGAGCTAGTCTCGGCGGTAGGGGGGGCAGCACGTAGGGTACTGGTGCGGGTGCTTGGGGGGCGGAAATGGGCGGTTCTTCGGGGGCGGGAATTGTGATTGTTTGCCCTTGAGGGAAAGCTGGGGCGCTCTGTGGGGCGCTGGCTGCGCTGCCGTTGGGGGGAAATAGCAGGGGTGGCTGCTGGATGGGGCTGGGTCTGTTGCTGGGGGTATTCGGGGCGAGGGCGATGGGGGGTAAGCTGGGGCTGGGGGAGGCGGCGGTGTTGATGGGCGGGGGCGGCAGGGGCGGTAAACCGGGTGTGGCTGAGGGTTTTGGTGCTGGGGGTGTCGGTACGGCGGGAACTGGACTGGGGGAGACGCCGGCAGCTAACTGGGGATTTCCTGGAGCGGTGCTCAATTGTGGATTGGCGGGGGCGGGGGCGGGGGCTGAGGCGGTTTGCGGAGAGGTGGCGGCCCGATCGAGCATTTTGATAATTCCTGTCGTCAGACCCGCGCTGGCGACCATCATTGCTGCCACCTTAAGCCAGGGTGAGGACAGCGGCCCTCGGGGTTCGCGGTTGAGGTTGGGAAGCGCCATCACTTCGGCGGCGCAGTCATCTAGTGCTGTGGCCAAGTCAAACAGTTGCAGGGTGCTCAAGGGAACTACTGGCCCGGATTCTGCGGCGCTCAAAGAGCCTAAAAACAAGTTGTGGGCGAGCAAGCCGCGGGGTTCTAAGCGGGGGGGAACCGGAAGGTAGGAAGGGTTCGGGGCGGAGCTTGGGATAGAGTAGGGGTTGGAAGTTGCTAGTTCGGAAGTGTTGACGGCTCGATCGAATAGGACGGCGTTAGGCGCGGCTTGTGGCGAGTCTGGCTCTGCTGCGGTACGAGCGGTTTGAGAGTTAAGGTTGCTTTCCCAATCGCGGGATTCGCCGAGGAAGTTTTGGACGTAGGTGCTAACAGCTTCGTGGAGGGTTTCGAGTTGAATTCGATCGCCCCTGAGGGTAACGTGTTCGGTATCTGGCAGCCTGGGGTCGTCGAGTCGCAGCTCGAAACTTAAAGATTTAAACACCGGTTGGCCCGCCCAGCGAGATAGAGGCGAACTTTTGGCTGTAATTTCCAGCGTGCAAGTGGGGGGCGTGTACCGTTTGAGAACCATAGCAGAAAGTCTGTTGACTGTTGACAGTTGACCGTTGACTGTTGGCTGTTGACTGTTGGCTGTTGGCTGTTGTTTAATTTTTAGCGCGATCTAGAAGAGCCAGCCAGAGGCGGCGGTGGCCGCCGGGACTGCTGTAAAACAGCAAATCGATCAGGAGTTTGAGGGCTAAATCAGTTAGTTCTCGCGCCGATAAATTTTCTGCATCTTCCATGCGCGAGCCATAAGTGTTGCTGAACCTGTCAATATAATCTCCCAGCAAAGCGATGGTGTGAGGTTCGCGGTTTTGCTCTGCCATTTGTTCCAGCAAAGCAACAGCGCGGCGGATTAAAGCTTGGTGCTGTTTTGCCAAATGACAGCTTATCAAAACGAGCGATCGAGCTTCCTCCACATCGAGTTTTTTGCGCCCTCCGTGGCCTTTCCGCAGCGGGTTAGATTGGCGCAGCCGCCACAAAGCTACCCGATCGGCTACCATTGGCTCTAAATTCAGTTCGGCTGCTACCTTGAGCATCGCCTCTGAGCCAATTTCTGCCAGTGCTTCTAGGGCTAACAGCACTAAATCCAGTTGGGCTTTAATGTTGTCCAACTGGGTAGGTTCTGGTGCTTTTTGGGTCAATTCTTCCCAGTTGGGAGATTGGCCAGTTTCGTTTGTGGGAGCGGAGGACTTTACGGTCGAGCGCATGGCTTCAGCACGGGAAATTAAGACTGGTTGAGGCAGGAGATCAAACAGTATGCAGTGATTAAAGCTTAGCGGCCTGTGGGCAACAGCACATCTGTTTATTTGTCTCCATAGCTCGTTGCTTTGATTCCGGCAATCCTAACTGCTGGACGGAGTTGCGGGTTAAAAGTTGCGGTTTCAAGTTCGATCGATCGCAATCCGCAAAACCCATAGATTTTCACCCCTAACCATCCTACGCCACACAGTGACCGAAATCAAATCAGTGCTTTGAAACTATTGGGACTTATATCAATGCAAAGATCCTAGCGCTCTCGAATGCTACTTATAGTCTGTCGCTACTTATAGTCTGTCAGATTATAGTTGTCATTGCTTCATCTGGCGCGATCTATGGATATTACGGAGCAATTTGGTAAAAAAGTTAGACATTTCAGAAAGCTCAGAAATCTTTCCCAAGATCAGCTTGCAGAACTATCTGCATTACATCGCACCTATATTGGTTCAGTTGAACGAGGTGAAAGGAATATAACGCTACTTAATGCAAGCAAAATAGCCAAGGCATTATCCGTTAGTCTAGCCGATCTGGTAGTTGATGATGACTGAAAGAAGACTAGAGCAAATTTTAGCAAGATACCAAAACTCATTTACCAAAAAAATTTATGCAGAAGAGAATGAAGAACACGATATTTTAATGGATGTGTTTGGTATTTCTCCAATTATAAAAAAAGAAAATAGGCAATATTGGGGACGTGAGTTAGGTATGTGTTGGCAATTGTTAGTTACTGAAACGTGTAAAACATATTGCAGTAGCTTTCAGCCAGCATTTAAAGTTGGAAGCGATGAGCCGTGCGATCTGATTGTTGATGGGTACGCAATAGATACAAAATATCGTATTGGCTCAGGAGACTCTGGAACACTGAAAAAGTTCAAATCTTATGGCCCACTACTTCGTACTTATAATTACGAACCTGTATTCTTAATTCTTAGACAAGATAATTTGCCCGCAGCTATTACAGCGTGCCAAGTAGGGACTTGGAAAGTTTACACTGGGGACGATTCGTTTCAGTTCATAAAAACAATAAGCGGGTTTGATTTAAAGTCATTTCTTATTGAAAAAGTGGGAGAATTCCCTGTATACCGCTGAAACTATCAAGGCGCTTGTTGATAATCTCTATGTAGTCAGGTACTATTTCAATGCCAACATACCTAATGCCAAATTCTTGCGCCGCCAGCAATGTGGTTCCCGATCCTGCGAAAGGATCGATTAGAATAGAATTTTCCAAACGCGGTACAAATATTTCGACCAGCTTTCTCATGAGAGCGATTGGTTTAACGGTGCAATGGACGTTAAACTCCTCGGTTTTCTCACGCTGTATACCTTCTAAAATATTTGACTGAAAACCACCAAACTGATCTTTAGTATAAAATACACCAGTACCATACTCCTGTAAAGTTTCCAAGTAATTATTTACCAGTGGTTTTTGAAGTACGCAGATTGCTTCCCATTCATTCCTCAGACAACTGTGCCAACCATCCCATTTTTCAGGATTTTCATATCCTTTCTTCTCTAACTGTTGTTTAATATTGACACCTTTAGGGATACCACTCGATCTTTTATAAACAAGAATATCTCTCGCATAGAAACCAGCACTTTCAAGTGCAACTTGTACGTGAGCAACAGTCCGCGTGCTGTTGAAAACTAAAACTGTCGCACCCGGTTTGCAGATCCGAAAAAGCTGCTCGCCCCACTCAAAGCACCACTTTTCATAATCCAGAGTGTTGTTACGATTCCTTTGATACCATTTTTCGTTTCTGACTCCACCTGCTAAACCACTGCCATAGGGAATGTTTTTAACCAGGGTTTTATTTCCCTTGCTATTGACTCTTTCCATACGCCTTTGAATTTCTGAGTCATCCCATCTATGACCAATAAATTCATAATTATAAGGTGGGTCAGTGATACAGGCAGAAATATAATTTTCTGGCAAGGTCTTCATCACTTCACGACAGTCGCCAACCAAAACTTCATTTGAGGGAGTTTTTTTCATTAATCAGGCAGTTACTAAAGTGGGAAATCAACTCTTAATTATGCCACATTTGCAGTATAGTATCCATTCCGGTTGTATCACTACGATCTGTTCGTTGCAACTTGTTTTTCTGCCGAAAAATATATATAGCAATCCTAAAGGACTCGTAAATTTTTTACCCCACCCCAACCCTCCCCGAACCCGCGGTTCGGGAGTAAGAAAATTACAAATGATTTAGGATTGCTATAATTACGAGTCAACCGGAAATGCGTAACTCCTGACTATTTCAAATAAACCACCGTCACACCTGCACCTCCTTCTTTTTGACTGGCGAGTTCAAAGCGGGAAACCTGGGGGTGATTGGCGAGGAACTCGTGAACGCCGCGCCGCAACTGTCCCGTACCTTTACCGTGAATTATCCACAGCACTCCGTATTCCACGGCTTTGGAAAGAGCTCTGTCTATTTCGATTTCTGCGTCTGAGACTCTCGCACCCCGTAGGTCGATCGAATTATTAGCAGTGCGAATGGCGATTTCGGGATTGGGTTTTGCAGGTTCCGCCGCTGCTTGCTTAGCTTTAGCCGTAGCGAGTGCTTGTGCTTGGGCGGCCGCCTTGGCTAATTGAGCTTTAGTTTCCGGTTTTTGACCGTCGAGGGATTCAATTTCTCCTAGTTTGACAGTCATTTTCATAATCCCAAACCGAACGCTCAACTCTTCGTTAGCATCGGGGCCGCTGAGGACTTCGGCGGTTTGGCCCAAGCTGGGAATGCGGATGCGATCGCCCACTTTCGGCATAAAACTCGGTTTGGGTTTAGCCGGTTGTTGGCGAGAAGGCAGGTGTTTTTCAGAAATTTGATTTAAGGTTTCTGTAGCTTGTTGGGCATTTTGAGCCGTCTGGTTGCCCGACTGCAAGCGACGAATGATTTGAGCAATTTCTGATTTTGCCGACCCTATCGCCTCATTTACTGCCACTTCCTGAGCTATTTTTAGTTCTCGCTCCCGCTCTTGCAAAGCGGCTGCTTTTTGAGAAACTTCTCTGTGCAGTTTTTCGGTTTGGTGTAGCAGTTGAGTTGCTTCTCTGGCCTTGGTTTCCTGTTTCCGGCGCTGTGCTTCGAGTCCAGCAATCACTTGATTGACATCTTGAGAGGCTCCCCCGACATAGGTTTGAGCTTCTTCGACTATGGATGCTAGCAAACCGAGTCTTTGGGCAATGGTGAGGGCGTTGGAACGTCCGGGAATTCCCCACAGCAAGCGATAGGTTGGCTGCATGGAATTGTCGTCAAATTCTACTGAGGCATTTTCAAAGCGGGAGTCTTGATATTTGAGGGCTTTGAGTTCGCCAAAGTGGGTAGTTGCAACTGTTAATAGGGAATGTTGGGCGAGGTATTTCAACAGGGCGATCGCCAATGCACTGCCTTCTGAGGGGTCTGTACCCGCTCCTACTTCGTCTAACAAAACTAAAGATTTGGGAATTGGTAATTGGGAATTGGTAATTGGGATTTGGGGTTGGGGAATTTGTAATTTAGGTTTGAGAATTAGCCGAGCAGAAACAGTGTTCTGTGTATCTGTGGCTTCTTGGTCTTGCTGTTGGGAATTAGTAATTGGAAGGTTTGAATTTTCTTCCCCTTGGGCCTGCGATTTATTGTGTAAAACTTCTAAAATGCGGCTGATGCGGCGGATATGGCCGGAGAAAGTAGACAAACTTTGCTGTAAAGATTGTTCGTCACCAATATCGGCCAAAATATTGTCGAACCAAGGCAATTCTACGGGTTCGCGGGCGGCAACAAACATTCCGGCTTTCGCCATTAAAGCTGCCAATCCCAAGGTTTTGAGAGTGACAGTTTTGCCGCCAGTGTTGGGGCCTGTGATGGCGACGACGCGGATGTGCGGCGCGATCGTTAAATCGACCGGCACGACTGGAAAGCCTTGCTCGTGATGTTGCTGCCAAACTAATAAAGGATGGCGCAACTGGCGCAGGGTAATTTGCGATCGCAGGTTGCGAATTAATAATTGACTGTTTTCTGAGTTTTCCTCATCTTCTTTTTCCTCATCTTCTGTTTCGGGATTTTTTGGTGCTAATTCGGGTTCTCCCAATTCGATAAATTTCGGCGGATTTGCTTGCAACCAAAAACTATAACGCGCTTTAGCGACCGCTAAATCTAAAGTTGTAACTACCACCACCAATCTGTCTAAATCGGGTTTTACTGCTGCGACTTGCTCCGTGAGGGCGCGGCGGACTGCTTCTTCTTCGGCTTGTTCTTGCCTGAGCAACTGCCGCATTTGGTTGTTAAGATTGACTGTGCTGTGGGGTTCTACGTACAGTGTCGCGCCGCTGGCCGAGGAGTCGTGAACGATGCCCGGTATGGCATCTTTTTGGGGAGCTTTGACTGGAATGACAAAGCGTCCGCTTCTTTGGGTAATTAGCTGTTCTTGTACGGCGTTGGATTGGCGCTGCAAAATCCCCTGCAATATTTGATAAATGCGATCGCGCAACTGTCGCATTTGAACTCTAATTCCTGCTAATTTAGGAGTGGCTCTGTCTGCTACTTGAGCGCGATCGTCTATACAGCGGTGGATTTCTTGCTCTAGTTCGGGATAAGTCCGCAATTGGGATGCCAGTTCTTGGAGCGTCGGCACATCTGCCTGAGAGTCAATTATCCGGCGCAATTGCCTTGCTCCGGCGAGGGTAGTAGCAATTGCCAGCAATTCTTCGCCGCTGAGCAAACCTTGCAGTTCGGCTCGCTGCAGCGAAGTGCCGATGTCTTGGATTCCTTCAAAACTCAAAGCACCGCCAGCGCGGCTCTCTAACTGATAAGCTTCCTGAGTTTGGGCTAGGAGTTCTGCTGTCTGAGCTTGACTTGCCGGGATTGGGAGGTCAAGGGCGGCGGCGACGCCGAGTTTGGTGGCCGCGAAGGTAGCCAAGTGCTGACACAGGCGCGGCCATTCTAATAGTTCTAGTGTTTCGGCTTGAATCAAAGTTGAGGTGGTGTTGGTAATTGGCATTCTCAGGCGCTGACCGAGAAGGTGAATTTGACGATACTATTAATTGATTTTAAAGTTTTTTATTGTTTCCTGGCGCAACTTGAGAAAGTATCTGCGATCGCCCTCAGCAGTCTTTCGGCAGAAAGCTCTGATGTACCATTAATTACGAAGGAGAAAATTTGCATTTTTGCATTGCCCGTCTAAAATTATACCTTCTAGTGATACCAGTCCCCAAAAAATATGCAACTGTAGGCAAGCTCCCAACTATTATTATACAGTAAGTCATTCCCCATTTTTTACTCTAAAATATAAAATCTAAAATGGTATGGGCTATTTTTGGTTTTGAGGGAGCGGGCATCGGTTGTTTTTTGATGTAATTGAACTATTTTGGAATTTTAAATCTGTCAGCGCAATTCTGGCGGTTGTATCCTAAAAAGTAATTTGTGGAGTTGGTAGAAGTATGGCAAAGATTCTGGCGATCGTCGCGGATACTGTGAGTTTTCAAGTGGTGCAAGAGTTACTCGGCCAAGAGGGACATCAGGTGAGAGTCGTTTCCGACGATCAAGAGGGTTTAGACTTGGCGAGGGAATTGTCCCCCGATGCGATAATTTGCGACGGCACTTCGCCTCAAATCAACTTTTTGGAGGTGTGCCGACTGGTGAAAGCCGATTCCCTACGGGATAGCTTCGCTTCACGAGAATTGGCGGCAACCTATTTTATTCTGCTGACAACACCCGAGCAATTTGATGAAGTTCAAGAATTGGATGTGCCCTTTGACGATTTTCTGTTTAAACCGATAGTTAAGCAGGAATTATTGGCGCGGGTGCGCTCGTCTAAGCGATCGCGCGAGTTGAGGGCGCAGTTGGATCTCACCCAGCAAGAATTGCAACTGTCGCGCGATCGAATGCTGCAAACAGAAAAAATGTCAAGTTTAGGCGAATTGGTATCAGGTATCGCCCACGAAATTAACAACCCAATTACTTTTATTTACAGCAATCTAACTCACGTCCAAAGCTACGCTACCGATTTAATTGACCTGCTGCGATTGTATCAAAAAGAGCTAGTCGCTCCAGGAGCGGAAATTATGCAAAAACAACAAGATATGGATGTGGAATTCGTACTCGACGATTTATTAAAAATTGTGAGTTCCATGCGTACCGGGAGCGATCGCATCCGCCAAATAATTTTGTCGCTACAGGATTTTTCCCGCAGCGATCGATCGGGCTGGCAGTTATTTGATGTTTCCGACGGTTTAGAAAATACTCTGTTGTTGTTGCAGCACCGCTTGCCGGCTCGCGAGGGAAGGCGAGACATCAAGGTGATGAAACACTTCGGCAATTTGCCACAGATTGAGTGTTACGCAGGGCTACTCAATCAAGCTTTTCTGAATATCATCAATCATGCGATCGATGGTTTGGAAGAGTCGGCTCAAGAGTTAGAGGAGTTGGAATCCATCAAATTTAAGCCTGTCATTTTGATTACCACTCAGGTGGTCGATGCTCAACGAATTTCTATTGAGATTGCTGATAACGACATCGCACATAGCAAAGATACCACAGCCCAAATTTCTGAGCCATTTTTGGGAGCAAAACCTGCGGAACAACCCATATCATCGGGACTTGCTCTCAGCTATCGGATAATTGTAGAGCAGCACAAAGGAGAGTTCAAGTGTTTTTCCGAACCGGGTAAAGGCACTAAAATTCAGATAGAGATTCCGCTGCGTCACAGTTAATTAACAGTATTTACCGTTGGTGGGGGCGGGTTTTTGAGATTGTTTGTTTTAGCCTGAGATGATGGTGAATCCGCCCCTACAATGACTGCATTTTTTTTTAAAGGTAAAATTTTGTAGAGGGCTTGGCAGAAGTTATCGAAAAGAGACTTGAGTTGATATTCAAGAGATTTGAAGGAGAGAGGAAGAGAATAGAAATATGAATAATTCCATGGAGAGGGGCAACCACGGGAGATTGCCCCTACAAAACACGGTTATCTAGATGTTGTGTGTCTAGGAGTGGAATAACTAAAGGGAGACTTGCGCGCCTTGAGTATCGAGGCCGATCGCCCTTACATCTGCCTTTACCTCAAATTCCACCCAAGCAGTCGCCATTTCCCTCACAACCGCATCAGCATTAGTAGCATCCGTTAAAGCCAAAAGCGTTGGGCCGGCACCGCTAATTACCATTCCACAAGCCCCTGCATTCACGGCGGCTTGTTGCACCGCTTCATATCCCTTAATAAGAGATTGCCGGTAAGGCTGGTGAATTTTGTCTTGGAGGGCGCAGCGCAGCCAGTTTTCATTCCCAGTTTCCAAAGCCCGCACTAGGAAACCGAGGTGTGCAGCATTAAAAATCGCGTCAGCCTTACTGTAATCTGCTGGCAAAACTTTGCGGGCTTCGGCTGTAGACAGTTCAAAATCGGGGATGGCTACCACGGCCACAATATTTGGATGCCAGGGAATATCGCAAATCTCCCAAGCACCCCCCTTAGTCAAGGGGGGTTGGGGGGGTGGATTGCTAGCAGCGAGGCGACAACCTCCGAGTAAAGCGGGGACAACGTTGTCGGGATGGCCTTCAAGTTCGATCGCCAATTGCATCACTTCCACTTGACTCAAAGGCGCACCGGCTAACTCATTTGCACCGACTAATCCACCGACAATAGCTGTGGCGGAACTCCCCAAACCTCTAGCCAGCGGCACTTGCATATCTATATGTATCGCTACAGGGGGCGGCGATTGGTTGAGGCGATCGTATAACTTGAGAAAAGCTTGATAAGCGAGATTGCTGTCGTCTGTCTTGACTTTGGCGGCTTCTTGGCCCCTAACAGTAATTTTTAGTTTCTCTGTTGCTGATGGTTCGAGTCGGGAGAATTGGAAGCGGTTGTAGAGGCTTAAAGCGGCGCCGATGCAGTCAAAGCCGGGGCCTAGGTTGGCGGTTGTGGCGGGTACGGTGACGGTGACGGTGGAAGTTTCGGGCATTTTTTGAATGGTGGATTTGGAATGTTTAACCGCAGATGAATGCGGATGAACACAGATGGTTTTTTGGTGTTTGTGCAATCGACTATTTTAACTGATTCCTAGAACATCTTCGTAAATTTGTGCGATCGGGCATTGAAAGTCTACGCTAGCCAAGCGAACTTCTTCGCCCTCCGCGTAAGGGTAAAGTTCCCAGCGCCCTTCTGCATTGCGCTGGTAAGATTCTACACTGATTCTTTCTTGGTTAATCAGTACGTATTCTTGTAAAGTTTCTAAGGTGCGGTAGTCGGCAAATTTATTTCCGCGATCGAATGCTGCTGTTGTTGGAGATAAAACTTCTACGATTAAGCGCGGGTAGCGTTTGAAATATTCCAGGCTTCTATCTCTTTCATCGCAAGTCACCATGATGTCTGGATAGTAAAACACGTCTGCTTGCTCAATTCTGGCTTTCATATTTCCTATGTAAATTCGGCATCCTCTACCCCGAACGTGGTTTCTAAGCAGTGCAAATAAGTTGCCTGCAATTGTCTCGTGAGCATCACTTGCTCCTGCCATTGCATAAATTTCGCCTTGTTTGTATTCGTGTTTGATCGGGCTGATCTTTTCGCCTTCTAAATAGTCTTCTGGGGATGCGTAGTTGTGACTTTTGTTGGCAATCATAGTTGGTATTTGTAAAAGACTAACCCTATTATATTTTTTTCCCAAACCATTTATTATTGCAGCATTTCAATGTGCTTGATGGCATCTTGATAATCGTTGGTATTGCCATCTTTTTGATAGAGCTCCGCTGCTTTTTGATAATCGGCGATCGCCCCCGGTTTGTCTTCTAAGAATTCGCGGGCTCTGGCGCGGTTGTAGTAGGCATCGCCGTAGTTGGGGTTAATTTCAATTGCGCGATCGAAATCTGCTTTAGCTGCTGGATAGTCTTTGAGATTGCGGCCGTGGATGATGCCGCGTTTGTTGTAGGCTTTGGCGTAGTTGGGGTTGAGGCGGATGGCTTCGGTGTAATCGGCGATCGCCCCTTGAATATCTCCTGCTTCTGATTTGGCTAAAGCGCTGTTAAATAAGTCTTCAGCAGTATTTTGAACGATGAGTATTGGTGAGGGTTGGGTACAAATGGCAGGGGATATGCCGCCCAAAACGGTAACAAATCCCAAAAGGGCGATCGTCCGGTAAAAGTGTTTCATAAATCTAAGCAAAAATTCGAGCGACAGAGCAACTAAAACCAGGTAACAAAGGCGAGGTCAATTCATCAGCGCTCAACAGCGTAGCAATGAGCCTTAAACTTGCTTGTTCCCTGCGATAAACTTCTATTTGCTGCAACCGCCAATTCACAATCCAGTATTCCTGTACTCCTCGTACCGAATAGAGTCGGAGTTTCAAATCTCTATCCCGTCTTTCATTGTCTGCACCGGGGGACAATACTTCAACAATTAACTCGGGTGCGGCGGTTAAATGGCCGGCTTCGTCTAGCAAGATAGCCAAGCGTTCATTGCTCGCCCAAACTACATCAGGAATAACGTTATCAGCATCCGTGAAAATGATACCCGGATTGATTCCTGCTCGTCCTAAATTAGTCTCTCGCGACCAAGTATTAAGTTCTTGGTAGAGGTTGCCTATAGCCTGTTGATGACCCCAATGCGGTGCTCTAGTCACAAATAACTCCCCATCAATAATTTCGTAACGATGGCCGTTATCGGGCAATAGTTCTAAATCGGCGGTAGTCCAGCGTACTTTATCAGATATTGTCTGGTTCATACAAGCACTCTTGATAGGTGATAGAAACATTCTAAACGATCGAGCTTCTACACGATCCACAGCTTGAAACAATCGGGCTACACTGACTTTCGCTTTCTGCAGGCGAGACTCACAATATTGAAACCCGCCTGGGTGCGGGTTTCGTTTTTGTAGAGGCGATTTCGCATCGCCGAATTGTCCGATCGCCCAATTTAAAATTATTTAAAATTTCAAATCGCGCGATTACTTCAAAATAGTTTTAGAAGCAATCCGAGTTTTCTTGCGATCGGCTTCACTCAATTGTTCACCAGATTGCAAGCGAGTAGCAGAGGTTTGCAGCACAGTGGCGGCACTTTTATCGCCCATTTGCAAAGCAGTTTTAGCAGCAGTTTGCAGCATTGTCGCCGCGCCGGCGCGATCGCCCTGTTGCAATCTAGTTTCTGCGAGTTGAGTTTGGCGGTATTTAGCCAAAGCTAAAATGTGCTGCTGCACAGTCGGGTTAAGTGCCGGCTGATAAACTTTCAAGACATTAGCAGAAACTGCAACGGGATCGGAAAGCAAACTTTGACCGACAGTCGGATCGTCGTAGCGAATTTGCAATTGCCCGATCGCCTGTGTACCTTCGGGCAACTGTCCAATATAAATATTAGCCAAAACTACTCGCTCTATATCCTTCATTAAATCTCCTAGGCGCACCATAAAGCGATCGCCCTCTTGCTGTACTGGCAATTCGATCGTATCCGGGGCAACTTGGGCGATCGGTTTGAGTTCGGCTAACCGTACTTTTGGCATCAGTGAAAATAGCAAATAAGCATTAGTCAAACCTACACCTTGAATGCGAGTAAATAGTTTGCTAAACTCGTCAACCGCATCTTCGGGACGCTGAATGTGAGCCAGAGCACCGCCGCCAGCGTCAGCAATCTTTTCCAAAATATCCTGGTTCCAGTTATCGCCAAATCCCAGAGAATTTAAAGTCATGTTGTAGTCGGCAGCCAATTTAGCCAACTTCAAACAGCGGCTGTCGTCGCCGTGTTCGTTTTCGCCGTCAGTCAGCAGAAACGCCTGAGATATAGCTTCTTTTTTGCCTTTGCCCAACTCTTCAATACCTAACTTAATGCCCTCATCAATTGCTGTGCCGCCGGCCGAGCGCAATTGCTCAATTTGCCGTTTAATGCTGCTGGGATCTCCCACAATTTGATTGGGAACGAGGACTTTGGCTTTGTGGTCGAAAGCCACCGCGCAAAAGCGATCCCCGGGCTTCAACCTGTCGAGCAACCGTCCGGCGGCTTGTTTGACGGTTTCCAAGGGGCGTCCGCCCATCGAACCGCTGTGGTCGAGAATCAGGCACAGGTTTAAGGGTACGCTGGAGTCGATCGAGCTTGCCGTCGCAGACACCGAAATCGCTAGCTGGCGCTGCGTTGAGGGCGCAGCAGCGTCAAGGTTAGGGTCGTTTAAAACCGGGAGCAAACTAACTTTCATGCGGGATACCTAAAGATTGCGTTAGTATTTCTTTAAGAATAGCTCCATCAGTTCAGGCAACATTTCGGTTATATGAACACACCAATTAAAGCTGTGCAATCGCCATACTACGGGGAAGGGAACTCTCGGACGCCACCTCCCGATTTGCCATCCCTGTTGCTGAAGGAGCGGATCGTTTATCTGGGGATGCCTCTGGTGCCTGCGGTAACAGAACTGATTATCGCTGAACTGTTGTTCTTGCAGTACGAAGACCCGGATAAGCCGATCAAAATCTACATCAACTCGACCGGCACTTCTGGTTACAGTGGCGAACCCGTCGGCTTTGAAACAGAAGCCTTCGCTATCTGCGATACGATCAGGTACATTAAGCCGCCTGTGCACACTATTTGCCTCGGTTCGGCAATGGGGATGTCTGCGATGCTTTTAGCGGCTGGTACAAAAGGCTTTCGGGCGAGTTTGCCGCACGCCTCGATTGTGTTGCACCAACCCAAGGCTTACACGCGGGGTCAAGCAAGCGACATTCAAATTCGGGCTAAGGAAGTGCTGGCAAATAAAGCGACGATGCTTGAGATTTTTGCAAGCTGTACTGGCCAACCGATCGAAAAGATTACTAAAGATATGGATCGGTTGCTGTACATGACGCCCCAGGAAGCTAAAGAATACGGTTTGATCGATCGCGTTCTTGAAAGTTCGGAAGAATTGCCGAAACCGCTGCCTGCAGGAGTCATCTAATTCGGTTATTGCTTATTAGTTATTAGTTATTAGTTATTGGTTATGGTTTAGTGGTCATTATAGCCAAAAACTAAAAAACCTGAAATAACAAGTAACAAATAACTAATAAACCACAACCAATAGCCCGCTCACCAATTACCAACTAAACGGAGTTCCGAATTATGCCTATAGGTGTGCCAAAAGTTCCCTACAAAATGCCGGGTGGTTATGATACTCAGTGGATTAATATCTACGATCGCCTCTACCGGGAACGGATTATTTTCTTGGGCAGGGACGTTGACGATGAAATTGCTAATCAAATCATCGCTGTGATGCTCTATCTCGATTCGGAAGATTCAGGTAAGGATATTATTTTGTACATCAATTCCCCAGGTGGGATGGTGTCGGCAGGCATGGCTATTTTTGATACCATGCAGCACATTAAATCGGACGTGGTGACGATTTGTGTGGGCTTGGCTGCTTCGATGGGTTCTTTCCTGTTAGCTGCCGGTGCGAAGGGGAAACGGTTAGCTTTGCCTCACTCGCGAATCATGATTCACCAGCCTTCTGGGGGGACGCGGGGACAAGCAACGGATATTCAGATTGAGGCGAAAGAGATTCTGCGGTTGCGCCACGAACTCAATAATATCTATGCTAAGAATACTGGCAAGCCGATCGAGAAAATCGAGAAGGACATGGATCGCGACTATTTCATGTCCGCTGAGGAAGCCAAGGAATACGGCTTGATTGACAGAGTGATCGAAGAGCGTCCGTAATTTGTTTGTTCGCTTCAGTAGTGCGGGCAACCCTCGCACTACAATCTAGTTCGCAGTAAATTGTGGCAGAATCTTTACATTTAAGGATTCTGCCATATTTAATGGTATTATCAACGCTCATTCATGCTAGATGGATATTGCAGATTATTACCGACAGTTAGGACTCAGGTCTGGTGCGAGTTTATCGCAAGTTAAGGCCTCTTATCGGCAGTTAGCCAGACAGTATCACCCCGATGTGAATCCGGGAAACGAACAGGCTAAGAATAAGTTTATTGCTATTACTGAGGCTTATAAGTTCTTGGTTAATGTTGCCCCCCACCATGTTGCGGGGTCGAAAGTTGCCAATTCAACTGTGCCGCCTACTTCGACACCGCCGGATCGGGGGGTTAAAGCTCAACCGCAGGCAGTTAAAGTGACTCGAAAAGAGGCCGGGGTTCAATCTAATGCGGATCTGTCGGCGGTGGAACAAAAGTTAAAGCAAGATGCTTATTTTGAGCTGCAGCAGTTGCTGAAATATCAGAGGTTCCCGCGGGCGATCGCCTTGATTGAGGGTTTGGCGCAGCGGGTTCCCGAAGATTTGGAGGTGCGTCAGTGGCAGGCGATCGCCTATCAGCGCTGGGGACGGCATTTGATCGGAGAAAAGCAGGTTGATAAGGCGAGAATTTATTTGAAAAAGGCTGTGAAAACTGACCCTCACAATCGGGCTTTGTGGGCGGAAGTTGAGCGGGATTTTCGCCGGCTGGAAGAGATTTATTGAAGCGATGTTGCGTCCCCCTTTTTCAGGGGGTCTGCGTCGTGAATTTTTAATTTTTCTAATTTTTCTAAAATAACTTGGGTATTTTCAGGTCGATTTTCTGGTAGCGGTTCGATCAATTCGTCGATCGAGTCTAGGAGTAACGGGTCAATATCTACAGCCTGGTTCCTCCAATTAATTTTACCAGTTTTTTCATTAACGGGAAAGTGACTTGGCTGTATGCCTGTTAATAAATGTACAAAAGTACGCCCTAGGGCAAAAAAGTCCGATCGCACGCCTGCTTTACCTAGAATTTGTTCCGGTGCGGCGTATCCGGCAGAACCTATGGGTGCGGTATCTATATCTGCTTCTGTGGCGGCGCCGAAGTCAATTAATCTCAATTTCCCATTGGCTTCAACCATCAGGTTGGATGGCTTAATATCCCGATGTACTACACGATATTTGTGGATTTCCTGCAAAATATGAAGCATTTGTTGCAGCCAATCTAGAGCGAGCTGTTGAGAAACGTACTGTTTTTTAGTTAATAATTCTGTCAAGTTTTCGCCGCTAAATTTTTCCATCACCAAACAAGACAATTTCTGGAAGTTATGGGGGAGTTTAATTGGGAAATAACCGTCAGGCTCGACTTGTGGAACTGTGCCATTTCCGGCCAGCCAAATCAAAACTCGCGCTTCTTGCTTGAACAACCGAACTAAATCGGGATTGTGGGTGTGTTTCAAGACTTTTAAAATTTTGACAGTTCCCCATTCGTTTTCCCCGGTTCCCAAATCTTCAACTTCAAAGATGTCTGTGGGGCGTGCGGGATTGGGCGATCGCACTGATTTAAGGATACGATAGCGATCGCCAATTAACAAATCTGTGCCACAAGCCTGACATTTTTGAGCAGCAGCAGGATTTTCGCGTTGTTCGCATTGAGGATTGATGCAATAAATCATCTGTCTTGATACGTCCAGGACTGACGGATTTAACGAATTGAATCAATTATTAGCATAAAACCCAGCAGTTCTGACCTTACTACTGGGTTTATATTTACCGCCCATTTGGGCACGCTATCACATTTAAGTCAAGGATTTAAGATTAATAGCATCGCGCTCTACCGATTGAGCTACCCCCCTGCGTTTGGTAGAGGGGGCTGGATATGAGCCAGCAACCTCGATGATGTGATTTTCCTGACATTCGTTTTAGCGATCGGCGGTGAATGCTGAGTTTAGAGTAATAGCTTGCTGTTGAATTTGTACGCAATGCTGCCTCTGCCAATTGGGCTACCCCCCTATTTTGGGTAGAAGGGACAGGAGTCGAACCTGCACTATCACATTTGTACGGTTTAAGTTGAAGTTTGAGTTTGAACTTGTACTCTGTTTATATCTTAAACCATAACTATCAAAAAAACCAGCACTTAGCGAAAAATAAACTGAAAAATTCGCTCTCCCACTCTCTGTTCCTCCACTTCAGAATTGTTAGCTTCTTCGCGGGCGAACATAACAGCTTGCTGCAAGATTTCCACCCTTTGCAGCAACTCATTTATCCGCCGCGCTGGTAAAGCACCCGAAAACTTGACAGTCCGCCAATAGCCGATCGTAATATCTTCGTAATAAACATCGACTTGAGCCGGATGGTGTTCGGTAGCTTCAGCTTTAACGTGATTGCGCGGAGTTTTAAAAGTCTTGAGAGTTTGCACCGGTTCTGTTGCCCAACAGTCTGCCGAAGCATCGAAGTTCCACGTCTCGGAAGCATCTAAGACTGGAAGTTTTTTGATAAATGCTTGCAAATCTGCTAACTGCTTTTCAATGAATAGCAAATAGCTGACGGGAACTTGGCTCAAAAGCACGTTTCCGTCTACAGTTACGTCAGCACGAGCCCGACAATTTGTCCAATCTTTGGTTGCGGTTACGTCGAAGAGTTTGGTCAAAACTTCAGTCGTTTTGCGGATAATCTCTTCTGCTTTGACTTCAACTTTTTTGGACTCTGGCGGCAGTTGTTCGCCTTCTTCGTCTTTGGGGCGGTAAGTACGGGAGATTCCAGAAAGCACAGCGGGCTTCTGGAGTGCTTTTTGAGCTTCTGCGAGTTCTTGGACGGATCGGCTTTTGATGCCTTTTTCGATCGCAATAATCTGATTTAAGCGTGCCATTGTTCGATTTTATTGACGCTGAACTCATATCAAGCCGGGTTGATACTGATCATCAAATTGTTTGTCCTGTGGCTTTTGGAGCTTTGATAACTCTCCCTCCTCAGTACAAACCTCACGATCGTTCTTTAACCAAACTTGCTCATTATTATGTAATATGACACACTTCACAATAAATTACAAGCTTTCTTTTCTAGGCGCGGTGCCAAGAGATCCCGCCACTACCGTGCCCAGCAATTTATCCCTCAAAAACTCGGCAAAATCTCTAGCGTCGCTGCGGATCAAGTGAACGCCGTCATTGGTACGCCATTCTCGCTCTTTCGGGGGTGGCAGCCACTCAAAACGATCGGATGGAAACAGCTTTTTAGCCAATTCTTGGACTTGTTTTCTCCTGATTGCAGCGTTAACTCGTGACTCTTGCGGTATGTCAAATAAAACTACTTTCGCCCCGCTATTTTTTTTGATTTCTGCGATTTGACTTTTAATAAACTCAGCTTCTTTTTTTATAGCTTCTGCATCTTTTTCAGACAAAGGTTGACTTTGAATATCAACTATCGTTTGGATAGTTTTTTGCGATAAGTCGGGAGTAAGATATCGACCTTCTAATCTGTCTAGAGCCTCTCGCGTCACTTTGTGATTCGGCTTCGATCGACTTTTGAAAAAATCCACAAAAATGCTAATCGGACGGTATTCCTCTCTCATCATCGGTAGATACTGGCGTAACCAATAAAAAAGAGGATGATACAAAGAATCCATTAATTCTGTATCTATTTTGCGAACAATTGTATCGTTAATTTCTACCAAAACAATAGGAGGCTTGCTTTTACTTCTTTTAACTATTTCTAAACCTGTTTGGCTCGCTCCTCCCCCCAAAGCTATGCTCTTTACGCCCTCTCCAATGTCTTTAATATTAAGGTTGGCAGCTAGAGAACTACCTACCATTACCATTTTTAGATCGGAATTATTCTGATATACATACCTTTGAGTTTTAACAATATTATTTTGAAGCAGGCTAACTCCGTCGGAAGCAGGCAAAACTCCGCCGGTGACGAGCACTTGATAAAAGCTCATTATAAACAGAAAAATTAGTATCGGCCGTAAAATCGGTCGCAACTGGAATTTGACAAACATAGAACACCTTCTAGAATTGGAAATAAATAAATTGTTTCGAGCTGCCACTGTTGAGGAATATCATTGCTAGCATAATTCCTAAAGCTAAATCTTGATAAAGGCTCCAGACTTTTTGACCGTTTTTATTTGAATCCTGTTTCATCCGATTTTGCCAAGTGGGAAAATGGGGAATGTGATAAATCACTACTGGTAGCGAAAAAATTAGCGTCGGAATAATGTGACTCCAACCGGGCTTGACTTTATAGTTGCGAACTAAAGTAACTGCGAAGTCAACCGCTTCTTCAAATCGAGGCAGTTTGAAAAGCAGCCATCCCACGGAAACAAAAGAGAAAATTCCTAAAACGCTAAGGCTGTCCAATAATAATTGCTGCCAGATGGGTTTGGTTTTTACTTGATTTGATTCTTGTAATTTGTTTTTGGATTTGTCGAACCCAAAAAAGCGTTCTACTGCTAAACCTAATCCGTGATAAATTCCCCAAACTGCATAACTCCAAGCAGCCCCATGCCATAATCCTCCTAAAGTCATTACTATCATTAAGTTAACATAAGTTCTGATTTTTCCTTTGCGGTTTCCGCCGAGGGGAAAGTATAGGTAATCTCGGAGCCAAGTTGAGAGGGAAATGTGCCACCTTCTCCAGAATTCGGAGAGGGAACGCGAGATGTAGGGAAAGTCGAAATTGTCGGGAATTTTGTAACCCAAAGCACCCGCAAAACCGATCGCAATTAAGGAGTAACCGGCAAAATCGGCGAAAATTTGTATTGAGTAGCCAAACAGCAGTGTCAGGTTGGTAATAGTTCCAAATCCTCGGTAGTAGGGAAAGCTAATCCAGAAGGTATAGTCTTTTAAGTTGTCGGCGATGACCATTTTTAGGAAGTAGCCGACAACGAGCGAGCGAAAAATGAAATTCCAAGGAATATCTTTAAAATATTTAGGAGCAATCTGGGGATAAAATGTCTGAGATTTTAAAATCGGGCCTGACAGCAAATTGGGAAAAAAGCCAATAAAAAATGAAGTATTTAGCAGGTGTTGGCTAAAGTTGGGCGAGACGTAAGTGTTGGCTGCGGTTTCGCTTTTATTTTTTTGAGTCAGTACGTCTACGATTAAACTTATGCCTTCAAATGTGTAGAAAGAAATGCCGATAGGCAGAGGTAATTTTAAGAATAAATAAGCAATGCTGCCTTCGGAGCGAGCAATATTAAAAACCTCGGCAACAAAGTTAGTTAGCAAACCGGCGTATTTAAACAAGCTCAAAATTAATACATTGAGAACGACTCCCGATAAAGCCCAAAAAAATCGCTGTTTCTTGTCAGAATTTCGGGCAACTTGAAAGCTGACTGTAGCGTTGATAATAATGGAGAGTAGCAGGATCAGCAATAGTGCGGGGGCGCTCCAACTGTAAAAAATAAAGCTGGCAATGATCAGGATGGGAACCTGCACTTTTTGCAACGGAGGGAAATAATATATGGCGAAAACAATCGCAAAAAATACTAAAAATTCAATACTGTTAAATAACATAATTTATGATTTCGCTCTTTTACGTAGCCTGTGACCCACTATATCAAGCGCCTGGGACTAATGGCAAGAGTGACCCAGAACCCGATCGCGATCGCGCATCCTACCAAAGTGTAGCAAATATCACTGTTTGTTAGCGCTGCGACTACCTCTTGAGATAGATGCGGAAATCCCTCCCAGGGTGCGTTGTCATATCGGGAAACATTTCTTAACATATAGATAACAAAGGGAATCCGAGGAGACACCAAAAATCCTTAAGCCCTTGGGGTGCCCCGGTTAATCAGACTTTTCGCAAACAAGGGCTAAATCAATGAACAAGCAGCAAAACTCCGAAGTTTCAGCATTTTTGCCCATGCTCCAAAAAGGCATTTGGCTGTTTGGGATTCTCTCTTGGATATTCGGGCTGACAGATAGAACTATTGCACTATTATCTGACGGATATTTGTCGGCGATCGATATTGTCCAGCTATTTACAGCATCATTTTTCTTCATTAGCTGGCTGTTTTTAAGCCCGTTTTTGGGTCTTAACTCCCAGAGTCAGCCGAAGGAAGAAGCATCTCCCTAGTTTTTAAGTTGTAATGTTAGTTTCTCGATCGCTCTTTGTTTCTTCTGGGGCAAAGCGGGCCGGCCAAATGCGATCGCAAAAAAACAAAGTTCCCGCCGTCACGCACAGCGGAATCGCCAACAGATTCAACAGCGGAATGCTCACCAAACCCAAACAAACCAAACCAAAACTCCCGCTGGCCGGCAAACTAGCCCAAATGATCTCCAACTTCTCCTGAAAAGGTCGCCTCCGCCTCTCCAAAGGTGCATCTAAAAAGTCCAAACAGACAATAGTCGCGCCCAAAGCTACGCCACCCAAGCTGCTAAGAATAGAGCCGATGCCAGGGATAAAATGCAGCAGCAGCAGGGGTATGCCGAGGCTAAACAAAATTTGTAGTTTTCGCAGTTCAAAGGCGATCGCCCTTTGAATATCCCCAAAACTACTCGCCAAACTCATTGGTGCTTCTGCGGGCAATTGACCGTTCCGCAGGAGTTCCAATTGTTCGGAAAGTTTGCCGTACCAGGGCGAACCTAAAATCACGCCAAACTGCACTAACAAAAATCCAATTATCAGCAAAAGTCCTGACACTAGGATTACGCGCAGCAGCCAGCCAAAAGCGACTGTTAACCCGCCGAGAAAGCTCAGCCAAGTGGGAAAACTAGCAATTAGAGCATTAAATCGGACGGATAAATCGGCAACTAAAACGTCTATCCCTGCCAAACTGGGAAATAGCAAGCTTAAATAAAGAGCAATACCAATTATAAAATTTAGCACCACGGGAACTAATACATAAGTCCACAGCTTGGGAGTTTGCAAAATCAGCGTGAAAGCTCGCAAAGGATAGGTGAAACCTGCCAGGAGTCGAATTGGTGCGGTAATGGCGGCGTGGGCGGGGTTTGAATTTAGCTGTTTTGACATATTTTCTGCTTTTGAGGACTCGACTCTATTTTCTATTATCCACTTTCCATTATTATTGCTGATGAGGATTTATCGCAGGTAGCCCAACAGTGAAGCTTTTTATTTACCATACCCCGGAACTTACGCCAGCCGACAAAATGCCGGCTTGCGCGATCGCAGTTGATGTGCTGCGGGCGACTACGACAATGGCAACGGCCCTGAATAATGGGGCGGAAGCTGTCCAGGTTTTCAGCGACTTAGAGAAGCTAATGGCCGAGAGCGAAAACTGGCCTGCAGATAAGCGGATTCGCGCTGGAGAGCGCGGCGGCGGCAAAGTTGACGGATTTGACATGGGGAATTCTCCACTGGACTGCACGCCAGAAAAGGTGACTGGGAAGCGAATTTTTATCAGCACAACTAACGGTACTCGCGCTCTGGAACGAGTGCAAGCGGCTGCAACTGTGTTAACGGCGGCTTTGATTAACCGCAAATCTGTGGTGCAGTTTTTGTTAAATAAACAGCCGGAAACTATTTGGATTGTGGGTTCTGGTTGGGAAGGCAGTTATTCGTTGGAAGATACGGTTTGTGCTGGTGCGATCGCCCAAAGTCTCCTAGCAGAAAGCGGTATTCCTGCGAGCGATTTTGCTGGTAACGATGAAGTATTTGGGGCTATTGCTCTTTATTTGCACTGGCAAGATCGGTTACACGAATTGTTGGAAAGGGCCAGCCACGGTCAGCGCCTCCTCGGTTTAGGTGTTATTGAAGATTTAAAATATTGCGCGCAAACGGATACTTTAGATGTGCTGCCTGTGCAGCGAGAACCGGGAGTGTTGGTTAAGTCGGATTTTAAAATCCCTCAAGCTAATTTCTGGGTTCCATCATCCGAAAAAACGGCGAATTGAAATTTTCTGCAAATGCAGTATTAGTAAGGTGCGCCTAGGCGCACCCTACGAAAATTAGTAGGTAGTTAATGAACAATATTTTTTTAAAGCAAGTAGAATTAAACATACTTGGTAGGGACAAAACATTGTTTTGTTCCTAGTCTATTGCAGGCAATTGAGAATTGCTGTCTTCACCGCCGAAGCGCTGAATTAAACACTCGGCAATTCTGGCTGCTGCACCGGGTTCTCCCATGCGCCGCCAGCCATTTTCAGCGATTAGCTGCAACCTATCGGGGTCGCGGAGCAAAGACTGGACGGCGCCGGCAACTTCAGCGGGATGTTTGACTAAAATTAATGACGGGCCTAACAGGCGACTTTGAGCTTCTGCAAAAGCGAAAGTAAATTGCGGGCCGCTTCCGGGAATGGCGATCGCCGGTTTTCCTAAACCTACAAATTGTTCTGTAGCCGTTCCTGCCATTGCTATTGCTAAATCTGCTTCGTACAAACAATCGTTAAAACTTTGCTGAGTCAAAATCATCGTGGCGTTTCTCTGCACAAATGTCAGGGGCAATAGTAAATTAGGAGATTCTTGCTGAATTTCTTGAGCGCTAGAAACAGGAGGTCGCAAAATACTTCCTTCACGCCGCTGCGTTCTAATTTCGCCGTCTTGTCGCCAGCCGAAAAATTCTAAACTAGGTCGCAAAGCTTCTAAGTTTAACTCTGGAGAAATGGCTCCGAAAAATAACAATTTGCGATCAGCAAACAGCGACAAAATTCCGGCTACAGCCTCTACTATTAGCAGCCAATTAGCATAGGCTTCCGGCGCTCTAGAACCGGGGAGTAAGGTGATGATGAGCGATCGCTCAATTTCCCGAAACTCTGCATCAGGGCCGTAAAAACCGGCTGGGTTTTCCGGTTCGAGTCCGTCCATCATCGGATTTCCGAGATTGTAAGCGGGAATTCCCAGTTTTTGTAAAGTCTCGGCGGTCAGCGCGTCCCTGGCAAAAACGGCTCTACAGCGCGATCGAGTCATCAACCAGCGCTCCCAAGGCAAATAAACCGATCGCGACCAACTCCACCCACTAAAGACCCTGGATTTGCGACCCAGAGGCCCGTCCTCGTCCCGCAAATAATACTCGGACTTAGCAGTACCGACAAAGGCATAGGGCGCGCCGCTGAGCCAAGCAAACAGCAGCGGTACAATATCACCGCAGGCTAAAATAACGCCGTCTTGATTCCCAGACTGTTGTTGGGTCCGCACCCAAGCGCGGATGGCTTTAAACTGAGCGATGGTCAACTGAAGCAGGCCGCCTTTGACATCGCGCAAAAATTCCCTCCCGTCCATGTAAATAAAGCCGCCCGAAGGCATCCGCTGCACCGGGCCGATGATGCGGGCGTTTTCTAGTTGAGCGAAAGCTTGCCCTTCACCCACTAGCGGAAACACGGCTAATTCTGGCGGATGCGGGTGCTGTTGCAGTTCCTGCAAGATGCGAAGGGCGATCGCGTCTTCTCCGTGGCCGTTACTGAGGCAAAGTAATTTCAATCCCAACTCTCTCAAAAACTCTATTGTCAAAAAATAGCCTGCAAACCCTGGGACTTCAGTCTAGGGATGGAAAGCAACTTTCCACTTTAGTTTACCAGAAAATTGTTGTTTGAAATAGTACAAAACACGGTAAGAGCGAACCCTATCCGGCGCCTATCAAAATCTCTGCTGTACCCAAAAAAATCTGGCATTTAACAGCAGTTGATCGGACTCTGCGAGGGCAACTTCTGAAGCTGGAAAACAACTTGTTTAATCTTGGGAGTTACGGTTGCATGCACTGACAATTGCGCGATCGACAATTGCCAGATATCCGGCTAAATAACGCGGCGGTAAGTTGCTGCACATCTAAATTATCTGTATGCAGCCAATCTCTCAATCCTGAAAGTCATACTATTTTCCCTCGATATATTGCTTTAAAGTATTCCGAATTTGTTTGAGCTGAAATCCCTTAGCAAGTTGGCGCAGCTTCGAGACAAACGGCACTAAGTTAGGCTCTAAACTCTCCAGCTTAGAACTCTCCTCAAAAAATTCTTCAATGTCGCCCATAGCTGCGAGTCTCAAAAGTTTTGCTACTGACTCAGAAGCCGCAGGTAACAGAGAAGAATAAGCAGGAAAATCAGAGGCGGGTGACAAACTGGGAGTTTTGCGCTTTTTGTTTTCCGAAGATTCCCCATAAATCCATTCTAGTCCCAAATGCACGCGCAACTGTTCCAAAAAGTGATTTGCTTCGATCGGTTTGGGAAGAAAATCATCGTACCCTGCGAGGATGCTATCTTGCTGCGTAGCCTCGAAAACGCTAGCTGACATAGCGATTAACACGACATCTTTTACTGGCAACTCCCGCAGTTTTTTTGCAGTTTCTAAGCCATCCATTACAGGCATCCGCAAGTCCATTAAAATCACATCCGGTTGAAATTCAACAGTTTTGCAGAGGCATTCTTGCCCGTTTTGGGCCTCTGCAACCTCAAATCCCAAACGCAGCAGCAGCCTGCACAACAAATCGCGATCCAGTTGATTGTCATCCACGATTAGCACTTTCCGCTTGTTGCCAACAAAACCGACAAGCCAGCGTTTTTCCTGCAAAGGAGACACTTCCAAGTACCGTTTAGCTGCTGGCACTTCTAAATCTACCCAAAAAGTGCTGCCTTTTCCCAAAGTGCTGTGGACTCGAATTTCGGTACCCATTAGTTTCGCTAATTTCTGGCTAATCGAGAGTCCGAGACCTGTACCTTCAACAAACGTATTGCCTCCAACTTGGTGGAAAGGCAAAAATATTTCTTCTAACTTGCTTCTCTCTATTCCCGTACCGGTATCCTCAACTTGAAAGCGGATTTTTAAAGCGTGTTTGGCTGCGATCGGATTGTGGGCGAAGCGCATATAATTTTGTTTCAGTTCCGAACTCAAAGTCGAGAACTCATAATTTTCTCCTTGGCCTCGACTCCAGGCCCCTGTGCCGACATAGCCGACTTTGAAAGTCACACCGCCACTGTTAGTAAATTTCACGGCATTGCTGAGTAAATTTATGAGAATTTGGCGCAATCTTTTTGGATCGACACGAACGCAGCTAGGTAGGGGAGAGACTTGTTCGTAATGGAATAAAATTTCTTTTTGAGATGCCCGCATCTGAAAGAGATCAGCAATGTTTTTCGTGAAATTTAGAAAGTTTAACTCTTCCGGGTAGAGTTCCATTTTTCTAGCTTCAATTTTGGAAAGATCTAAAACATCGTCGATTAACATCAGCAGGTGTTGACCGCACTGTTGAATATTGCTGAGACTTTCTTGGTGATCTGAGTTTAAGTCTTTGTCGGTTTTGAGGATTTGAGCGTAACCTAAAACGCCGTTTAAAGGCGTGCGTAGTTCGTGGCTCATATTGGCAAGAAATTCGCTTTTGGCGCGGTTAGCACTTTCTGCTGCTAATGCAGCTTGTTGGAGGGCAGATTCTGCCAGTTTGCGATCGACAATTTCCGTTTGTGCTTGTTGAAATAGCGTCGATTGCTGGATCGCGATCGCCAATTGCACGCACAATTGCCGGAGGGATTCTATTTCTGAGGAATCCCAGGGACGGGGGCCGCTGCAATCCTGGGCGATCAGCAGTCCCCAGAGCTGATTGTCTGCAGTCGGTTGGGTCGGTGAAATGCTTTCTCGTGCTTTTAAAATCGGCACTATTAAGTTAGCTTTTACTTCAAATCCTTCGAGAAATTTCATGTGGCATTCCGTCAAATTTTCCCGGTAAATATCTTCCATAGATCTAATACCGCCTTGCTGATAAATATCAACAAATTTTTCTCTAAAACAGCCATCAATATTGTTAAAATTTAGCAGCGAAATTCTATCTTTTGCCACGGATTCCACAACAACAAAGCCGCTCCAGTCGGGATTAAAACGGTAAATAACTGTGCGGTCTGTTTGCAAAAATTGCCGCACTTGTTCGACAGCAGTTGTCAGGACTTCTTCTAAATTTAGGGAGGAGCGAATGCGATCGAGCATGGCCACTACCAGCCGTTCTCGCCTTAATTGCTGCTCCAGTGCCATCTCCGCTTGTTTACGTTCGGTGATGTCGGTAATTACTCCCACTAACCCGATTAAATGACCAGTTTCATCTTTAATGCCGTCGGCGCGAAATAAAGTTGTTACCAGTTCGTTGTTTTTAGTGTTGATTTTGAGTTCGCCTTGCCAAGATTTGCCTTTACGGATCGTTTTAAACATTTCTAGCAGCACTTTAGTTTGGGAGTAAATTGCTGTTAATCCGCCTGCTGTGTTTAGTTCTTCTGCTGTGTAGCCGTACTGTTGAACAAAGGCTTGATTGTGGTAGAGCGATCGCCCTGTCAAGTCAGCAATGCCGATCGCATCGCTGGTGCTTTCCACCGCTTGAGTAACTCGCAGCAAATCTAGTTCTGCTTGTTTGCGATCGCTAATATCAGTAATAGTGCCGATATAGCCTTTAATTTCCTGCTTGTCTCCGATTTCTGCAATTGCCTGACCGATCACCCAGATTACCCGACCATCTGGACGCTGAAAGCGGTATTCTGATTTAAAAGGAATTTTCTCAATAATTGCTCGATGCCATTCATTTTTTACCCGAGCAACATCGTCGGGATGTATGGCATTCATCCAGCCAATTTCTGCTGCTAATTCTGCATTTAATCCCGTAATTTCGCTCCACCGTTGATTCACATAAAGGCAATTTCCCAAGGTGTCGGTATGGAATATGCAAACTGGCGATGCTTCTGCTAAAGTTTGGTAGCGTCGCTGACTCGATCGTAGGGCTGATTCTACCTGTTTTCTATTAGTTATATCGCGGACTATAGAAATGATTTCGCCACCGACAAGCATTGTCAGCGACAATTCTTGAGGGAACTTAGTACCGTCCCGGCGCTGACCGGTAGCTTCTATATTGCAGTACCCTTTTTGCAAGAGCATCGGCATTATTTGTAATTCAAAAAATATATTTTCTGCTTTGCTGTAGAGCATTTTCCATTTCTTCCCATACAGTTCGCTAGGGCTAGCCAAGCCGTACATCTTGAGATAAGCGTCGTTGGAATAAATACATTCTTTATTATTATTAAAAATGGCGATGCCATCATAAGCAGCGGCCATTGCTACTGCTTGTCGCTGGAGTTGGGACTCTGCTTGTTTACGAGAGGTAATGTCGTGACCGACTGAGTAGATTAAACCTTCTTCGCTAAATGGCGATGCCGTCCACAGGAAGTATTTGTAAGAACCGTCTTTGCAGATGTAGCGGTTTTCAAAGGAGATACTGGACGTACCGGCGATTAGTTTTGCTCCTTCGGCTGCGGTGGCTTTTCGATCGTCTGGATGAACAAATTCGATCATTGGCTTGGCAAACAATTCACTAATACTGTAGCCTAAAGCTGTTGACCAAGCTGGGTTTAAACGTTTAAAATGACCGTCAAAACCTACAATACAAAGCAAGTCTAAGGAGATGGTAAAAAAACGATCGCGCTCTGTTTGTGCCTGCTTTAATTCAGTGATATCCATCACTAAACCATCCCAGAGAATATCGCCTTCGCTGCCAGATTTGCTCTCAGTAGTGAGCCTTTCTGGTCTCGCCGCTCCTTGCAGCCACTTAACTTTTCCAGATGGTAAAGTCTGCCGCCACTGCTGCTGCCAAGGTTCCAGCGTTGTGGCTGAAATGGCGATCGAGGTTTTTAAATCTAAGAGATCGTCTGGGTGAATTCCCTTGGAAATCAGTTCCGCATTTTGCTCTATTGCTTCTGCCTCTAATTCGTAGAGTTGGCGGCTGCCTGAAGAGATGTAGGGGAAAGACAATTTTCCCGTTGCTGACATTCGTAATTGATAAATTATTCCCGGCAGGTTAGCTACCAATTTTTGAAAGCGAGCTTCGCTTTGTTCCAGGGCTTTTTGTTGCTGTCTGTATTCGGTAAAATCTCTAATTGTACCCACTATTACTTTAGTGCCGTCTGCTATTTGGAAGACGCTTTTTTTGGTAGAAATTATGTGTTCTCTCCCTGCTGAGTCTGTGAATTTTTCTTCGGTTTCCAAGCAGATCCCCGTTGTCAATACTTCTTCATCTTTAGTCCAAAAAACAGCAGCTTCTGATTGGGGGAAAAAGTCATAATCTGATTTGCCGATCAATTCTTGCCGCGATTTGCCGACCAACTGACAAAAAGCATCATTTAATATCATCCAGCGGTGTTGCTCGTCTTTGACAAAAATTGGGTCTGGCGTAGAATTTATGGTGTGGTTTAAAAATTCTTCTGACGCTTTCAATTTTGCTTCGTAGCGGTAGCGATCGCTCACGTCCAACACTACTTCGATTATCCGGTCTATAGACCCGTCCAGGCGGCGGAGGCAACGAAGGGAAACTCGCGTGTGAACTATTTCGCCATTTTTTCTGAGCCACCTTTTGTCTAAGATGTAACCGTCGAGCCTACCTGCTAACATCTGAGAAAATTTTTCACAATTACCCTCCAAATCCTCTGAATGAGTCAACTCTAGCCAATTCTTTTGCACGAGTTCGTAGCGCTCATAGCCCAGCAAATTGCACAGGGCATCGTTAACTTCTATCCAGTGGCAATTTAAAGGAATTTCGCTGTCAATAATTGGAGCGATGATTGCAATGCCGATCAGGGAATTTTCCACCACCGAGCGATATTTTTCTTCACTTTTTCGCAAAGCATCTTGACTGTTCTGGCGTTCTATGGCGTAACGGAGCGATCTAATTAACAGTTCGCTGTCGATTTTTCTTTTTACCAAGTAATCCTGTACGCCGACCGAAATCAACCGCAGGGCAAGTTCTTCGTCGTTTTGGGCGGTCAGAACTACGATCGGCACATTTACCCCGTACTCTTGTACCCGAGCCACCGTCTCGATTCCCAGACTATCTGGCAGTGAAAGGTCTAATAAAATTATGTCAAAAGTTTCTTGATTCAATCGCTGCTGCGCTTCGCTGAGACGCTCTACTTTCGTCAGCACTATACGCTGCGAGCCACCTATTTCTGACAGTAAATCTTCAATCAGCTCAGCTTCCTGAGGGTTGTCTTCTACTAACAGAACTTTAAAGCAGATAGGAGGCAAAGCTAAGTTAAAAACTGCTTTCATAATATTTGTCAATCAAAAAATCTTAAACTAACTTGAATTTTAGCTTTTATTTTCAGGGCAATTATTCAATTGCCCATACATATATATCGACCGTAATATTGCGGGTGAGCAAGCGCTACAAAAATTGTGTCTAATTATTATTCTATCACGCACTAACTAGACTGTCAACGGGAAAGCTTTTTTATTCTAAATTGCAATTTATACCAGTTAATAAATAATCCAAATGTAGCCTAGATGCCAAGCTAAAGAGTCACAATAATGGCCCATTATTTACTTATTATATTTGCCATATAAAATGGGGTTAACTTGTGGAGCCTATTTTATATTTATGAATTAAAATATAGAAATTAATTCAGTTTGCCTACCTTATAGCTTATACCTTTTGACGACAGGATCTCTCAATTAAGCGAGAGTAAAGTAAAAAGTTGAACCTTGCTCCGGTTCCGATTCCACCCAGATACATCCGCCGTGAAGTTCCACAATTTTTTGACAAATTGCTAAACCAATACCTGTCCCCGAATATTCTCTTTGAGTGTGCAAGCGCTGGAAAATTTGAAAGATACGTTTTTGATGCTGGGGAGCAATCCCTATTCCATTATCTGAGACAGAAATTAACCAGTTTTCCTCCTGTTTACAAGCGGTAATATGAACCACAGGCGGTGCATCGTGGCGATATTTAATCGCATTGCTGACTAAATTTTGAAATAGCTGTACGAGTTGAGAAATATCCCCCATTACCGCTGGTAATTCGCTGTAAGTGACAACGGCTTTATTCTCGCGGATCGCCCCTTGCAGGTTCGCCAGTGCTTGCTCGACTGCATGATTGCAATCTGTCAGTTGAAAAGGTTTCCGACTCCGGCCAACGCGGGAATATTCGAGTAAATCGTCAATTAAAGTTTGCATTCTGGTACAGCCCTGAACGATATTGCCGATAAACTTACTACCTTGGCTGTCAAGTTGGTCTTTGTAGCGTTTTTCTAAAAGTTGAGCGTAACTGGCAATGGTTGCTAAAGGCGCTTGCAAGTCATGAGAAGCCACATAAGCAAATTGTTCTAGTTCTGCATTTGAACGCGCTAATTCTTGGTTAGATTTTAATAGAGCAGATTCGGCGCGCTGGCGGTGGGATATCTCTTGTTGAAGTACCAAATTTTGCTCTTGCAGAGCTTTTTCAACAGCGCGGCGGGTGCTGATTTCTTGTTGCAAAATTTGGTTTTTTTCCTGAAGAGTTTTTTCGACGGCTAAGCGGCTCGTGATTTCTTCTTGCAGCAGCATATTTTGTTCTTTTAGCTGCTTTTGTAAATTCCGCAGGCTGAGGTGACTTTCGATGCGGGCGAGCACTTCTTCAAACTGAAATGGCTTGCTGATATAGTCAACAGCTCCCACAGCAAATGCGTTTACTTTGTCAAATACTTCATCTTTAGCGCTGATAAAAATTACCGGGATTTCGCGAGTTTTTGCTTCTAGTTTCAAGTGCTGACAGACTTCGTAGCCGTTCATTTCCGGCATCATTATGTCGAGCAAAATCAAATCTGGTGGATTAGAATTGCAGGCTCTCAAAGCCATTTTTCCGTTAATCACGCAGCGAGGGGTGTACCCCCTCTGAGTCAACATCGTAGACAACAGACGCAGGTTTTCTGGTGTATCGTCTACTACTAAAATGTTTCCTAACGGCGTCCCTGGTTGCTGATTGTTCATTGATTATTTCCCAGTTACTATTTTCTTCACAAAAAATGTTGGCAGCTATTTTATTTAGGACTTACGGAAAACACCCGGTTTCTAGTAGGAATATTGGGGAAAGAAAATGAAGAATTCGCTCATAAACCGGGTGTTTAGCCGTTTATGCACAAGCAAGTCCTGTTATTATTCGTTTACCAATCCTCAAATCCCCAGCAGCAGAGTCAGAGCATTATTGTTCCAAGTCAATCCTTTATCTAAAACTTTAAATCCCGCGACTTCGCACATAGCTTCTAAAGCAGTAGCTGTAGGCAGCCACCAGCACGGCGCAAAATCGTTCATGTCAAAAACTGCTTTCTCAGTTATCCCTATAAGTTGGTTGTTGTTGATGTATGGCCGCCAATAAGCTGTTAAGATAGCTCGTTCAGCGTCGTCCAAAGCGGGAATAAACATTACTCCCGAAGCGGGAATTTCATAGTGACCAAACTCATTTTCTATTACTTCTTGGGTAATAACTGAAGTGAAGATTAAATGCTCGCGAGTTATCTGACGCAAGGCAACTAAAATCTGCAACGGATGGGGGTGATGGTACAAAACTCCTGCACAGTGAGTTACATCGTAAGGCTCGCCAATGTCTGCAAGCTGAATCTGAGTGATATCTTGATTGATACAGTGATAATTAGCAATATTTAAACTTGTCATGCGATCGTGAAAATCTGGCCACCACTGGAGGGATGCCGGCATGGCATCAATCATTGTCAGAGAAACTGCACCGTATTTGCTAGCTACAGATACTTTTTCGTTGACAGTTCCCCACAAGCCGCCGACTTCTGCAAAAGTCTTGCCTTTGACTACTCGGGCGATATAGCGATCGCGAATATCCTTAGCCTCTAACTCTAATAATAGAGTAGATTCCCCTGTTTGACGCTGTTTTTCTAAAATCTCCTTTAATTTTGGGGATATTTCTGGATCTTTTGGTCTAATTTCTAATGCCATCAAGTACAACATTATGGCTTCGTTAAGCCGATCGCTCTCAGCAAACTTTTGGGCTATTTCGCAGTAAAATTCAGGAGCGTGCAGCGGCTGCATTTGGTGGTGATAGTAGCTAGTTGCTACATCTGAATCTACCGGAGTTCTTTTAATTAGAGCCTCACCTAACTTTATGTAAATTTTCGGTAGAGACGGGTCGATTTGAAGCGCACAAAGGTAGGCGGAAACAGCATCGTTCCATGCGTGACTTTCACTCAAAGCATCGCCTAAATTGTAATAAGACCAAGAAATAGTGGGATTAAGTTCAATAGCACGTTGGTAAGCGGTAGCTGCGGCTTTCCACTGTTCGGCTTTTAACAGCGCTGCTCCTAAATTGTGGTAAGTCCAAGAGAATTCTGGATTGAGTGCGATCGCCCGCCGATAAGCGAGTGCTGCTGCTTCAAACTTGTGAAGTTTAACTAAAGTCAAAGCTAAGTTATAATAAGACCAAAATAAATCCGCGTTTAGTGCGATCGCCCGTTCGTAGGCAGCCTCAGCTTCTGACCACTTTTCTAGCTTAAAAAGAGCATCTCCTAACTTGTGAAAAGCTGCGAAAAAATTCTGGTCTACTTCAGTAGCGCGCTGGTAAGCTGCGGCGGATTCAGACCATTGTTCTAATCGCTCGCAAGCTGCACCGATGCTGTAGTAAGACCAAGAATAATTGGGGTTAATTTCAACAGCCGTGCGGTAGGCTATCGCAGCTTCTTGCCATTTTTCTAAATTGAGCAGCACGCTGCCTAAGTTGTAGTATGATAAAAAAGAATTGGGATTTAAATCAATACTTTTTCGGTAGGCAGCCTCCGCTTCGCGCCAGAGTTCCTTAGCTTGCAAAACATTGCCTAATTTGTAATAAAAATCCGAAATCTCCGGCTGGAGTTGAATAGCTTTGCGGTAGTGAACAATAGCTTCGTCCCACTGTTTCAGATCGCTAGCAGCTTCGGCTATTTTGCAATAAGCTTCGCAACAACTCGGGTTTAAAAAAATGGTGCGGTGGTAACAAACTAGCGCTTTTTCGGGCTTATTTTGGGCAAGCAATGTATTACCCAAATCTAGATATTCTTCCGATATTTCTATTGGCTCCAAGATGAGTGCTTGATACCAACAGTCTGTCGCTTCCTCAGCTTGACCGACTTGGGTAAATATCCGGCTCAAATTTCGGTAAAATCCTGCAAAGTCCGGTTGGATGGAGATGGCTTTTTGGTAACAGGCGATCGCCTCTTGCCACTGTTCCAATGTAGCGCAGAGAGTGCCGAGGTTAGCAAAAGCTTCGGCAAAATCGGGTTGCAGGGCGATCGCAACTTTATACCAATACCTTGCGTCTTCTAGTTTACCCTGAGCTTGCAGCGCCTTTCCTAGGGTTTTGCAAGTCTCTGCAGAGTTGGGTTCAGATGCCAAAACTTGTTGGCAAAGTGCGATCGCCCGATCGAAGTTGCCTGTAGCTAAATAAAGTTCTGCCTG
The DNA here is from genome assembly GCF_036701035.1 of Microcoleus sp. Pol7_B2. NCBI lineage: Bacteria > Bacillati > Cyanobacteriota > Cyanophyceae > Oscillatoriales > Microcoleaceae > Microcoleus > Microcoleus sp. Pol7_B2. Next base: position 34,315 of record NZ_JAUBQB010000001.1, read on the forward strand.
TTGCTGAAAATTCACCTGCGCTGTTTCCGAATTCATTTTTTATTTTCCTTTTGAGTAATCATTCCATGTAAAATTATATGCTACACTTTGCCAAAATTCAAGTTTTTCTAAGTAAATCTACCGAACACAAAATAATGCTGAATGTCCGCCACACTAATCTAAACTAGATAATCATAGGTTAACAGCGAGCTAAATAATGTCAACAGTCAATCAAACACCGCTAATCAGCGTAATTATACCTGTATACAATGGCGATCGCTACATCGTACAAGCGGTAGAAAGCGCCCTATGTCAAACTTTTACTAACTTGGAGATTATAGTTGTAGACGATGGTTCGACCGATCGCACGCAGCAAGTATTGCAGCCTTATTTTGACAAAATTCGCTATATATACCAGGAAAATCAAGGAGTAGCAGTCGCCAGAAATATTGCTTCCCAACTAGCGCAAGGCGAGTTTTTGGCATTTCTAGATGCCGATGACTATTTCCTACCATCCAAGCTAGAGAAACAACTAGCTTGCTTTGACGCTGACCCCACCTTAGATATGGTGCAAACAGGTTGGTCGATCGTCGATGAAAGCGGGCGAGAGATTTCTGCTGTCAAGCCTTGGCAGCAAGCGTCTAAATTAGATTTAGAAAGCTTTATTTTATATAAATGCGTGCGGCCGAGTGCGATAATGCTGCGCCGAAAGTGGTGGGTAAAATTGGGCGGTTTTGATTCTCAGTTTCCACTAGCAGAAGATTTAGACTTTGCCTTGCGTTTAGCTTTAAAGGGGTGCAAAGCAGTTTGGTTAGAAGAAACACTTACCTGTTATCGCCAGCACAATTCTAATCTCATGTCAATCGGTTTTCGCGTAATGAAGAATATAGAAATAGTGATGAAAAAATTCTTCGCTCGACCCGATTTGCCTCAGTCAATCCGGAAGTTAAAAAACCCAGAACGCTATCAATGCTTAAAGTGGCTGGCATGGCGGATGTATCGCGACGGTCATCTAGCAGAGATGGCACAGTGTTTAGAAGAGTCATTACAATATACGCCTTTTTCGCCAACAAAAACAGTTTTGAATTGGCTAGAAAGTTTTCAGATGGCTTCGGAAGAATATGGTGAAAATTTTGACGCTTATTCGCTGAGCAAGTTAGCGGAATGGCAAGAGATAATTCTGATGGTGATGACTAATCCACCCCAATCTCAACAGAGTTCTATTCCCACAGCTTCACCAGCGCGTGAAGCGAAGCTATCCCGTAGGGAAACGCACATTCTACTCTACAACACCGACGATCCGGGCGTGGGAGGATTAGCGCAGTATAATCATGCCATTCTTTGTCAGTTAGCCTTGTTAGGCTATCGAGTCACTTGCGTGCAAACCAAACATTCTAGCCCCTTGCTGGAGCGAGAACGAGAGTTAGGTATAGAGCATTTGTGGCTGGATTTTAGCGGCCATAAAGATTTACAGCGTGTGTTAAGAAATACTCAGGATGCACGAGAGCTTTTTGCTAGCAATCAACCAGATATGATTATTTTTAGCGATGGTTGGTCCTTTTCCAATTTTGCAGCTAAACAGGTAGTTATTGAAATGGGAATACCATACATGATGGTGATTGGGTTAGTTATGCCAGAACACGCAACTTTTGCCTGCGGGGATGTAGTGCCTTATGTAGAAGGAGTGCTCTACCACTGCCTGCAAGCTAGAGCCTTGATTGTTGGCGCTTACGAACATTTGAATTTATTATGCCAAGATTTCAAGTTGCCAAAAGAGCGAGGACAAGTGATTTACTTGGGGCGTTCTCCCAAATATTTTGCACATCCTAATGCTGCGGCTCGTCAACGCCTGCGACAAGAAATAGACATTCCTGAAGATGCGATTGTCTGTTTCACATCGGCTCGATTGGCATCGATTAAAGGGCATCGATATCAAATCGAAGCAATCAAGCAGTTGCAGCAGTCTCCTGTGTGGTCTAAACTGTATTTTGTGTGGGCAGGAACTGGTGATGGAAGCGCTGACAATGTAGAAATAGAATTGAGGGAAACTATTAAAGAGTTAGAGGTGAGCGATCGCGTAAAGTTGATCGGACAGCGCTGGGATATCCTAGATTGGCTGGATGCTAGCGACATATTCATTTTGACTTCTCTGGCAGATGCAGCGCCTTCTCTTGCCGTCATGGAAGCGATGGCTAAGGGATTGCCGGTAGTTGCAACGGCTGTGGGCGGTATTCCTGAAGGGCTTGGCGATACTGGGAAATTGTTGCCCGATCCGAATACCGATCCAGAAGGAACCGCTAGGGAATTGGCGAAAACTGTAGAAGCTTGGGCGATGAATCCAGAATTACGGCATCAAATCGGTCAAGCTTGCAAGCAGCGGGCCGAAAAACTATTCAAAGAGGAACGGATGTTGGCAGAGTCGATGGAGGCGATCGAAAAAGCTTTAGTTTGCGATGATAATCAAACAGATCAATTTGTTACTCAAAAAGAGGTTCAGAGGTCAATAACGAAGATAGAAAGCCGGGTGCATTACAGCTCTTTAGTGTGGAATGCTTGGCAGGCTTACTGTCAAGAAGATCTAAGCAGAATGCAGAAGTCGCTTCAAGAATCTTTGAAGTACACACCTTTTTTGACGACAGAAACGCTATTAAACTGGGTCGAATATTTTGGCAATTTCTCGTCAGCTAAAGGGCATAATTTAGATACATATTCTCTAATTAATTCAGCAGAATGGCAACAATTAGTCGAGCAAGTACAGGGTATTGAATCTGTATTTTATGCACGCTAAAACACCAGATTTACCTTGAAAATTCGGATGGTTGTCAGCAGTAAAATTGCATCTGCCTTCTGCCTGACATCCGTTACATCCGTTATATCCCTTACAGAACCCGTTGCCGAACCCTTCCTTATCACCGATAAAACTCATGTCAATGCCTAATTCGACACCGCGAGTAAGTGTAATTATTCCAGCATATAATGGCGATCGCTACATCGCGCAAGCGGTAGAAAGCGTTATCAGCCAAACCTATAAAAACTGGGAAATTATCATCGTAGACGACGGCTCAACCGACGACACCCGCCAAGCGTTGCAGCCTTATGTTGAAAAAATTCGCTATGTTTATCAGGAAAACCAAGGAGTAGCTGCCGCCCGCAACCGAGGAATTCAGGAATCCCGAGGTGAATTAATTGCTTTTTTAGATCAAGATGACTTTTTATTGTCCGATAAGTTAGCTGGACAAGTTGCGTTATTTGACGCTCAGCCATCATTAGGAATTGTTAATAGTGGCTGGCGAATGGTTAAAGAGCAAGGCGAAAGTATTTTCGATGTCAAACCCTGGGAATACTTGCCTCAGCTAGACTTAAAAACCTGGATTGTTTATCTGCCACTACTTCCCAGTGCGATGATGTTTTCCCGGCAGTGGCTGGAACGAGTCGGTGGCTTTGATTCTCAGTATGATTCAGTAGATGATGCCGACTTAATCTTGCGTTTAGCACTATCTGGCTGCGAAGCTGCTTGGTTGCCTGAAGTGACAGTATGCTACCGCCAGCACGGGCAAAATGTGTCCATCCAGAGAGCGCTAAAACAGGCTAACCTTTGTATTAAATTAAAGCAAAATTTCTTCATTAGAGCCGACTTGCCAGAGGACATCCGCCAATTAGAAAAGCAGGCGTTGTATGAAGCTCTGACATGGATGGCGTGGCAACTTTACTACAGCGGCTATCCGGCAGAAATGACTGAGTATTTGCAAAAATCTTTAGATTATACCCCGTACTCCCTGACAGCAACTATAGCAGATTGGGTAAAGCGCATCACTGAAATTGCTAAGACCTACGGCTGCAATATCGATGCTATTTTTCTCAGAAAATTACAAGAATGGAAACAGTTAATGGCTAGTATTATTACTCCAAAAAAAGTGCGCGTCAGTGTCATCATCCCGGCTTACAACTGCGAGCGCTACATTGTCAGAGCCGTAGAGAGTGTTCTGGGCCAGACTTATCAAAACTGGGAAATTATCGTCGTAGACGACGGCTCAACTGACAACACTCGCCAAGTTTTGTCACCTTACCTCGATTTAATTCAATACATCTATCAAGATAACCAAGGAGCAGCCATTGCTCGAAATCATGCTTGCAAATTAGCAAAAGGGGAATTTTTAGCTTTTCTAGATGCTGACGACTTCTTCTTACCTGAAAAACTAGAAAAACAAGTAGCTTGTTTTGACGCTGACCCCACATTAGATATGGTGCAAACAGGTTGGGTTATCGTTGGCAAAAACGACGAAGGCATCTATGGAGTCAAGCCTTGGGAAGAAGAACCAAAATTAGATTTAGAAGCCTTTGTTTTCTACAAATCAGTGCGTCCCAGCGCCATGATGCTGCGGCGAGAGTGGTGGGAACGCTTGGGCGGTTTCGATCATCGCTTGCCACCAACCGAAGATTTAGATTTTGCGCTACGTTTAGCTTTAAAAGGCTGCAAGTCAGTTTGGTTAAAAGAGATATTAACCTGCTATCGTCAGCACGACAGCAATATCATGTCTAACGGCTCCAAATTAATGAAAAATACGGAAATTTTGATGGAGCAATTTTTCGCGCGGCCAGATTTGCCTCAGCACATCCGCGACTTGAAACGCGCGGAACGTTACAAGTGTTTCGTATGGATAGCATGGCGGATGTATCGCGACGGATATTTGGCAGAAATGGTCGAATGTCTGGAAAAATCTCTGCATTACACTAATCTGACAGGTACTGAAACTGTTTTTAATTGGTTGGAAACTTTTAAGGGAGTTTCGGAACAGTACGGCTACCACTTTGATGCCTATGCTTTAACCAATTTACAGGAATGGCAAGACATAGTGGCGATCGCAGCGAACAATCCTTATCAGTTCCAATCGGCTCCCAGTTCGACTTCTCGGCAGCCAAGAAAGCACGTACTCCTGTACACAGAAGACTCAGGAGTCGGCGGTTTGGCTCAGTTTAACCACTCGCTGATGTGTAAATTAGCTGCGGATGGCTACCGAGTAACCAGCGTTCAAAGTCAAGCTTCTAATCCTTTAATTACCGAACAAAAACAGCTAGGTATCGAACATCTTTGGCTAGAGTTCGACACGATGAAAGAGTTTTTGCGAATAGCTTACAATTTGGATGATGCTCAAAAGATTTACGCCCAGGCTCGACCGGATTTAATTATATTTAGTGACGGGTGGCCGATGGCTAACTTTGCAGCAAAACAAGTTGCGATCGAGCAAAATATACCGTACATAATCAGTCTGGGTTATATCAATCGCAATTATGAAACTTTCGATCGCGGCGATCAAATTCCCTATTTCGATGCAGTTGCCTACCAGTACATGGTAGCCAAAGCAGCAGTAGCAGTTTCCCACGAGAATTTAAACTTGTTCCAAAATCTATTTAAAGCGCATCTAGAACGGGGAAAAGTAATCTATTATGGCAGACCAAATAGTTATTTTGAGCCGCCGAATCTTTCCACTCGCCAACGCCTGCGTCAAGAACAAAGAATTCCCGAAAATGCTGTTGTTTGTTTTACGGCGGCGAGATTGACTCCCATTAAAGGATATCAGTATCAATTGCAGGCGATCGCCCAATTGAAAAATCGTCCAATTTGGTCCCAAATTTACTTTGTTTGGGCCGGACCTGGGTCTACTACTCACGACAATCTGGAACCTGAATTAAGAGCAACTGTGAGCCAATTGGGAGTAGAAGAACAGGTTAAATTCTTAGGACAGCGCTGGGATATTGCCGATTGGCTAGACGCCAGCGATATCTTTATTTTATCTTCCGAAGCTGAGGGAATGCCACTAGCAATTATGGAAGCAATGGCGAAAGGATTGCCCGTAATTGCCACAGCAGTCAGCGGTATTCCCGAAGAATTGGGAGACACGGGAAAGCTACTGCCCGATCCTACAATCGATCCAGCAGGAACAGTAAAAGAGTTAATAGAAACGGTCGAAATATGGGCCGAAAATCCCGAAGCGCGCAGGCTTGCAGGACAAGCTTGCAAAGCGCGAGCTCAAGAACTATTCAAAGAAGAACGAATGCTTCGGGAATATGGAGAAATAATTGAACAGGCCTTTGTAAGTGATGAGAGCGACAGTTTCTCTATAAGTCCGAAACTCCAAAAGCAGGTACAGCAAGTGGATAGCCTGCTGAAATACTATTATTTAGTGTGGAAAGCTTGGGAGGCTTACGAGCGGGGAGATATGTCCGAGATGGTGAATAATTTGCAATCTGCTTGGGCTTGCACACCTTATTTTACCACAGAAACTATCTTTGATTGGGTGAAAAATTTTGGTATTTTAGCTGCGGAAAAAGGAGTTCCGTTCGATACCAACGAGCTGATTAACTCCCGCTCCTGGCAACAAGTGATAGAATCAATACAGGGTTTTGAAGTGTTGTCATCTGTTCGTTAAAACTCAGATCTAGCAGCATTCTCAGGAACGGGCAAGATGCCCATTCCACCAAACACCAACCAAAGAAAAATATGCAACTTAAATTCAAGTTCCCACGTATTCATAGACTGCTGCCAATTGGTTTAGCTATTGTCACTGTTCTGTTAATAGCCTATTTGGGACAGCCAAGAGCGATAGCCCAACTGCGATCGAACGTTACAGTAGATTTTGGACAGCCAGCCACCGGTACAATTTCCATGAGTGGCATCCTGCACGGAATCGACACTGCCAAACCGCCGGATAGCTCGATAAAACCCTTGCAGCCGAAACTTTGGCGGGCGGGGAGACTCGATATTTACGATCGAGTAATCGCCAGCGGAGCCGAGTTTCAGTTAGTAGTTAGCGACTTGTGGGGCTACGGTAGCAATCCCAATGGCTGGCCATATCAAAATTACCCCGCGTGGGAAGCATTCATCCGACAGTTAGCCCAGCAAAATAAAGGCAAGAAAATTATTTGGGATGTATGGAATGAACCAGATTGGAAAGATCCATTTTGGAAGGGAAGCAGAGAACAATTCTTTGAAACTTACAAAAGAGCTTACAAAATCTTGCGGGAAGAATTGGGGCCGTCAGCAATGATTGGCGGGCCAAGCCTCGGCCGCTACAGCAAAGAATATCTCGCCGCTTTTTTGGATTACTGCAAGGCTAACAAACTTGAAGTAAACTTCCTCTCATGGCACGAACTTAACGACGCGATGATCTTATTTGTTGACGACCATGTAATTGAGGCTAAACGTAATTTTCAGCAAAGTCCCTCTTACAAGGAACTGAACTTGCAAAAAATTTACGTCAACGAAATTGTGGGGAACTTAGCGCAGTACCAGCCGGGGGAAATCTTAGGTTATTTGTATAACTTAGAGTATGCAAAAGCTGACGGTGCTTGCAGAGCTTGTTGGGAGAGCAAAGGGCCAAATAAAGTTAGCAATTGCTTCAACAATACGCTGAGTGGGATGGTCACGCCTAATACTTTTGAGCCGAGAGCAGCTTGGTGGACATACAAAGCTTATGCTGAGGGAGTTAATTCGCGGGTGCGGAGCTGGTCAAATAACAATCGCCTTGTCGCTTTAGCCAGCAAGTCAAATCCTGAAGGTAAAGCACAGATACTTTTAGGTTATTTCGATCCCAATTTTTCCTCAGCAACAACGGTAACATTAACCCTCGGCAATTTGGAGCAGCTAGGTATTCAAAGGGGTCAGAAAATCAATCTAAAATTAGAAAAAATTCCCAACAATCAAGAAGGAGCCGTGCCACAGCTTGTCACCGTTAAAGAAGAAAGTTTTTCGGTGGGTAGTGGCAGCTTGGCTTATGTTATCCCTAATTTCAACGTCCACGAAGGCTACTTATTGACAGTTACTAAGTGAGCTAGCTATCCTATTTAATTGCGGACAAGTTGTAGGGACACGGCACGGCCGTGTCCTTATAAATATATAGCCGTGTTCTTACAAATATATAGATTTTAGCTGGGATTATTCAAAGATTTTTGCACCGATTCCAACCACCCTCGGACTGTTTGATTTTCGGATTGGGGGTCGTAGTAACACCCTAATTCATCGAGGATGAATGCTTCTAAATCGGCTGGGGCGATCGGCATTTCTAGCAGTTTGCTGAGTTCTTGCGATGCAGCTTCAACACTTTCGGGTGGTTCGCTGCTGCGGTAGTTGTTCACTACCTCGCTGGGAGTGTCAGCTTCTAATGGCCAGTCTTGGTGAAAGTAGGAACTGAAAAATTGGGTTAAATGAGGAAATTGATTGATCATTGGGGATAAGCTGTGAGAATAAAGTATCCGGGAGGTAATTTGGCGCTGCGCTGGAGGACGATTCTCAGGCTAGTTGTCGAAGTTGCTTTGGATGCGCGGCGACGCAGAGTAATGCCAATGATTCTGTTGGCATTGTAGTCGATCGTATAACGATTTCCTCGACTTTTCACCCAGGAGCCGATCGCACTTTGATTTCGGTTCATTGCTTCTGCAATAGCCGCTTCGGCGACAGAACGATCAGTAAAAGAAGATGCTGCAGAAATTCTCGTTTCGCTTGCGAGTCGCTGTGCTAGTTGTGCTTCTGTTTTACCAACGTGTCTCTCTAAAGTGTGCCCTCCTGCTGATTCGTGAAAGTCTAATCCGCCGCCCGGTATGTTGGGTACAAAAGCTACGGTGGTTGGTGGTATGGTTGAGATTTTCGCTGCAACAACCGTGGCGTAAACACCAGGTATAGCCGCTTGGAATAATATAATTATTGAGGCGATCGCACCCAGGATACCTAAAAACTTTTTTAGGCTATCGAGTTGATTTTTCATTTCTGTTGAATCTCTTCCTTCTATTTAGTATAGGTATTGGCTTTTTTTGTCTATTTCCTAATCTACCATTCCTAAGTTAGAAATTGCGCTGTATTCAAATATACTGTCCGCAGTACCCACCCTACTGTTCGTTAGAAATTGCGCGCAGCATTCAAATACACGGTGCGGTCGCGCGCACCCTAGAATTATTTATAAGAGTTCGTGATTTCTGCGGTTTACAAAGCTTCACTCACTATGAGAAAATGTTAATAATTCTTTGACAAAATCCCTGATGATTGATGATAAATTAATTTATCATCTTTAAAAATGTGACAAAATGCAAGTAGTTATCCTAGCTGGCGGTCTCGGTACTCGTCTCAGAGAAGAAACAGAATTTCGTCCCAAACCCTTAGTTGAGGTGGGGGGGCATCCAATTATTTGGCACATCATGAAGATCTATGCACACTACGGTTTCCAAAACTTTATTGTGTGCTTGGGCTATCGCGGCAACATGATTAAAGAATATTTCCTAAATTATGAAGCCATGAACAATGACTTTACTATCTGTCTGGGACGCCAACATACCATCACTTATCACGAGGAACATCTCGAACAAGATTTTAAAGTGACACTAGCTGAAACTGGCGCCGCAAGTATGACAGGAGGGCGGGTAAAACGGATAGAAAAATATATCGATCGCGAGAATTTCATGGTGACATACGGCGATGGAGTAGCTGATGTCGATATTGAAGCCTTGATGGATTTTCACAAATCTCACGGGAAGCTGGCAACTGTCACTACATTTCGCCCGATTTCTCGCTTTGGAATTTTGGAGGTAGACAGCGATAGCCGCGTAGTTCAATTTACTGAAAAACCTCAAATCGACGGCTGGATCAGTGTTGGATATATGATATTTAACCGCCGGGTATTTGAGTATTTGGGGGGAGATGATTGTATTTTAGAACAAGAGCCGATGCAGCGTTTGGCGGCAGACGGACAGTTGATGGCTTACCGTCATGATGGCTTCTTCTTTGCGATGGATACTTTTCGAGAGTACAAGTATTTAAACGAACTTTGGGATGAAGGGAAGGCTCCTTGGAAAGTGTGGAAATAAATTAGCTTGGGGGCGAGATTTAATTTCCGCCCCACACAAGTTTGACTAAAAATTACTATAAAATTACCTCCTAAATCCGGTTGCTTCGTAGATCTTTCGTGAGTGGTCGCAAAAATCGTAGTAACTGGGTTTTTATAGATACCTATCCGTGGGAAGTGAAACTTTTCCAAATAAAATAAAACTCACTATAAAATAATTATAAAAAATGAATTCGCAAGAAATTCTCAACAGCACAAAAACTTACCTACAAAAGTGCGTTGCACCCCACGCGGAAATTATCGACAGCGACTCAGAAGCGCTGAAAACAGCAGTTGCGGGATTGGAAGATCGATCGCTCTTAGCATTGCGAGTTCCCCAACAATGGGGCGGTGTCGAAGTTGCACCGGAGATTTTTTACAAATATCAGGAATTGACGGCTCGATATTCCGGCGCTTTGTCTTTCCTGCAAACTCAGCACCACAGCGCAACTGCGATGATTGCCAACAGCGACAATGAAATGCTAAAAAGTAGATACTTGCCCGCGATCGCCCAAAAAGAGCTACGCTTGGGTATTGGGTTTTCGCATTTGAGGCGATCGGGCAATCCTGCCGTCACCGCAACTCCCACTAAATCCGGCTATTTACTGTCAGGAAAAGTTCCTTGGGTAACAGGTTTTGGCTTGTTTCAAAAGTTTATTGTAGCGGCGGTACTTCCTGACGAACGCTCTGTTTTCGGTTTAGTGCCTTTTGCCAATATTGAATGCGAATCGGGGAAAATAGCTTTTAGCGAAATCATGCAGTTAATCGCCATGACTTCGACTAATACTGTGACAGCCACTCTCGATAATTGGTTGCTACATGAATCGGAAATAATTTCAGTTAAACCTGTCGGCTGGATTTCGGAAAACGACAGCAAAAATATACTGAATTTTGTCCCCGGTACTTTTGGCTGTATTCGAGCGGGATTGGATGTAATTGCAGCAGCGGCTGCTGCTAAGAATTCACCTTTTATAACGACAGCTTACCAAAAACTAGAGCAAAAACTCGATCGGCTAAAACAGAATTTTCAACAATCTCAACATAGCTCGAAAGCAGAACAATTAGCGCTGCGAGCTCAAGCCATTGATTTAGCGGTGCGTTGCGGGCACGCTGCGGTTGCAGTTTCTAGCGGTGCTGCTAACGGTGTGCTACACCCAGGCGGGAGAATTTATCGAGAAGCTTTGGTGTATACTGTTTCCGGGCAAACAAAGGATGTTATGGAAGCAACGCTCGATCGACTAATCGAATTTTAGATTTTATATTTTATATTTTATATTGAGCTCGCCGAAGGTCAAAAACTCAACTGTGTTTAATAAATAATAGATATATTTAACCTGATGACAAACAACTTCAACTCAAATAACTTAAAAACTATCGCCTACAGCCAAATTATAGACTTAACCCATGCAATTCATCCCAACATTCCCATCTGGCCCGGAGATCCAGCGACAGAAATTGCCCCAGTAGCTCAAATAGAAACAGACGGGTATTTCCTGCGAAAATTCTCAATGGGAGAACACAGCGGCACTCACATCAACGCACCCAACAGCTTTTATGCAGGAGGTGCCAGCATTGATAATTATTCCCCGCAGTCGCTCGTTGTGTCGGCAATTGCGATCGACATCCGAGAGCAAAGTCTTGCCAATCCCGACTACACTTTAACAATTGATGATATATTGACTTGGGAACGGCAGCACAAACTTATAGAACCGGGAAATCTAGTTTTATTGTATACTGGCTGGCAAGAAAAATGGGATAATCAGGGAGCATTTTTTAACCGAGACGAGCGCGGAATTTGCCACTTTCCCGGATTTGGCAAAGCAGCAACTCAATTTTTGCTAGAAGAACGCTCTATCGCGGGCATTGGAACCGACACCCACGGAGTCGATACTGGGCGAGATGAAAGTTTTGTGGTGAATAAATTGGTATTGGAAAAGCAGCGAATAGTGCTGGAAAATCTAGCAAATCTCGACTTGTTACCTGCGGCTGACATCACTTTAGTTATCGGAATATTGCGTCTTTTGGGAGGTTCCGGCTCGCCTGTGTCGGTGTTAGCTTTTGTCGCTTAGTGCGGTAAAACTTACATCTTGTACTATTCTCAAGAACAGGCAAGATGCCTGTTCCACAAAAAGTGAATTTTATTGTGGAACAGACATCTTGCCTGTTCCTAAATAGGTAATTGAGAATGGTGCAATATCTCAGGTAAAATTAGATTGAGAGAAGTCGAGTAAAAACAATAAGATTAATGACAGAACTGCCCAAGGATCTCAACGAGGCGATCGCCCAATCCCGCATTGCCACCGCCGCTGCCCTCTCGGACGGCAAAAATCTACTGCAAGTCGAATTAGTATTTCCAGAAATCGCCCTGCAAGCACAGTCTATCACCTTACAATTCCTCCCAGAATTTGAGGAAATCTACCCCGGAGTAAAAGTCTTTTTTCCCGACACCGGTGCGGCAGCCCTCGCGCGCCGTGACTGGGGAGAAACACCCTTTAAAGTCACTGATTTGGGTAGCAGTCGCACCCCTGTTGAAGATAAAATAGCACCGGAAGATCAACTTTTCCTTTTGATCAATCCAGCAGCCGTAGAAGTGGCCCAAGTCGAAAAAATTTACATAGCTGCGGCCGGTCGCCCAGTAATTCTACTCAACCCCCGCCTGGAAGATGTTGCCACCATAGGTATAGGCTATGCCGGCCGCCAATTACGCGATCGATTCCTCAGCAAAATTGAATCCTGCTACTATATCAGACCCCTAGACACTGCTGCTTTATTCCGCTGCTACCCCCAATCGTGGCAAGTGTGGCTGGAAACAAACGACGAATACGAACTAATTTCTGAAACCGCCCAAAAACCAGTCGGAGACGATTTAGAGCGGATTTTAGCCGCTTCTCTCCCAAGCGCAGATCCTGACTCCACCACACCTGCCAAACCTGTAAAAAAGAAAGGTTTTTTGGCAGAACTCCAGACATTCCTCAAAGCTTTGACTCAGTGACAATCGTTAAGGCTCGATCGTATTTTAGGGTGTGTCAGCTAGGATTATTTTCGACTTAATCCGTCGGCTAATCGCTGATGCACCCTAAAGCGTCAAATAATTCAAAGCTTTGCCTCAGTAACAGCAGTTGCAGAAGCACAATTAACAGGTTGCCTGTGTTTCTATCAGTAGGTACGCAAACAGCTACTGGTGAGCTTTACAGAATCTTTATAAAAAGCAGTATAATGGGTGACACCCCTCCACCGTAAAAGAGTGGAGGCAAATAACAGCAAAATCAGATGCTATAAGCTAGAGATGGGGCTTTTGAGTCAGGGAAGCGGATAAACACAATGGAGCACCGGCGCATTGTTATCGGGGACGTACACGGGCATTATGACGGGTTAATGACCCTGCTAGAGGCACTTGCCCCCGGCTTGGACGATCGCGTCTATTTTTTGGGAGACTTAATTGATCGTGGCCCCAAAAGCGCTCAGGTATTAGATTTTGTGCAGCAAAGCCCCTACCAAACTCTGTTGGGCAACCATGAACAACTGATGCTGGAGGCTTTGTCGGGGACGCCGATGGATATGCGAGCGTGGCAATCTTGGCTCTACAGTGGCGGCGATGCGACAGTAGCGAGCTACAGAGATACAGGGATGATGCCGTACAAACACTTAGAGTGGCTGCGCTCGCTCCCCACGCACCTGGACTTAGGGGACATCTGGCTGGTTCACGCCGGCGTTGACCCCCATCTGTCCCTCGATGAACAGTCCATCGAACAACTGTGTTGGATTCGCAGGGAATTTCACACCATGTCGAAACCCTATTTTCCCAATAAATTAATTATCACCGGTCACACGATCACCTTTACCTTTCATGGGGTCAGACCGGGCGAATTAGTCAGGGGCGAAGGGTGGTTGGATATTGACACGGGTGCTTATCATCCCAAAAGCGGCTGGCTGACAGGATTTGACCTCAGCTACCGCAGAGTTTATCAAGTAAATGTATTTAACCATCAAGTCCGAATTTTGCCGTTTGACGAAGTTGTCAGGCAATTGAAGCCGCAGCCGATTGCACCCCCGGAACCTGCGATCGATTCTGTTGTTCAACAGCAGTGTTAAATCAAGTTTTAGTTGTAGGGTACGTCAGTTTAAGTTCGATCTATTAAATCGAAATTAACTTGCTGCTGACTTACCCTAGTAACTGGATTTGTTTTTTAAGGAACCGCGAAGACGCGAAGCTCGCGAAGTAAGAAAAGAGAAGAGAAAAGAAGAGAGTGCCTGACTGATTTACGTTTACTACGAACCTAAAAGCCTGCGGATTTCTAGCCTGTAATCCTCATTATTCAAACCTTCACCGCTAGCAAGATCCGGATCTATAGCCTGCGAAATAGCAGCAATACGATCGCCAGTTGCCGGGTGAGTGCTCAAAATGCTAGGAGGAGAAGGCTTGTTGAGCAACTTTTTCATAAAATCAACCATCCCAGATTGAGCGTAGCCTGCTCGCCCCATAGTTTGCAATCCCAACTGATCGGCTTCATACTCAGCTTGGCGGCTGTGGGGACGGCGCAAAGCCAGTTCCACCCCAATCTGAACCGCCTGAGATCGATCGAGCCCTGTCGCCGAAGCTACGCCTGAAGCTATGGCCATTTGACGCATTTGTTTAAGCGCGTGGCGAGCATTAATGTGAGCGATTTCGTGGGCGATCACACTTGCCAATTCTGCCTCATTGTCCGCCGCTGCCATCAAACCTTTATTCACATAAACAAAACCGCCCATTGTCGCAAAAGCATTAATATTGTCGTCGTCAATCACTTGAAAAGTATAAGGAATATCGGGGCGAGTGCTTTCTTGAGCGAGCCGCTGACCGATGCGGTTGATATATTCTGTAGTATCCCGATCGCGGTCAATCTTAAACTCGCTGTTCGTTAACTGCTGATTAATTTGTTGGCCAATAGCCACCTCTTGTCGATCGGACATATTGGACAATTGAATAACTTGAATGCCTCGAAAAATCAGTTCAGGCAAAGAAAATGCTTGAGTTGGTTCCGGGGAAACCATCCCAATACCCGCAGCCACAATCAGGGACATAAACAGATAAATCCCCCGGCCACAAGTACGCCGGCAAGTCAACCAAAAACTTTTTAACATGAGTGATAGGTGCCAGAAGTTAGATAAAATTGTAGGAAAAACTCGAAAAGTCACTAAATAGGCAGACGTAATTTGAGGCTGCTTAGTTGCTATTCTAGCTTTTTGTCAATTTTTAACGTTGCCACCAGCTTCTGGGCGATCGAGCCAAGGCTAACCAACCGCCGTCAACTGCCTTCGGGGTTAAGTGCCCCAATCATGCGGATTTTGGGCGATCGTTGTGGTAATATCTTTTAGCTTCAGGACTTACGCATCAATAAAGTATGTCATTGCCAGCGGTAGCTCAGCAATAGCAGCATCTGTTTTTCATCGATGTCTGTGTAAGTCCTGAGCTGTAAACATACTCCTGTCGCTATCAGTATAATAGGCGATTATGAAAATTTTGGATTCTCAAGGCCGACTGTTCGGCAAACTCAGCATTCTAGACGTAGCTGCCGCTCTGATCGTACTGCTAGTTGCAGTCGGAATCTTTTTCTTTCCCGGCACTTCTGGCGGTTCCGTCGCCCAAGTCGGCACCAGTGTCAAACCTGTAGAGATTGATGCAATTGCGATCGGTCTCAAAGGAACAAACGTTCAAGATTTGTTCAAACCAGGTGATAAAATCAATGTGGTGATCCGCAATCAACCCTCCGGTCAGATTACCATCAAATCTGTCAAAACCCTCACCAGAACCCTAGCAGTTCCTCAGCCCAACGGCACTCTGAAAGCTCTCCCAGATCCCAGAGAAGAAGAAGCCTTTAGCAAAAATATGATGTTTACCCTAGAGGGAAAAGGTCAACTTACTGAAAATGGCCCGGTTTTAGGTAATACGAAAGTCAAAATTGGCACTACGCTAGAGCTTGAAGGCAACAAGTACATTTTCAACGCCAGCGTTATCGACGTGCGAGTAAAAGAATAATTAGTAGTCAGTAGTCATTGCTAATGGGGAAGAGGGAATTCATATTCCTTCTTCCTTCTTCCTTCTTCACCCTTCCGAAAGCAATTTTAAGTATTGCCTAATTAAGCCAATCGTGACAGCGGGAATTTCTAACTGCGGAGTCAAACCTACGTTTTCCAGAGGTTGAAAAACTTTGATTGCTTCGGGGTTGAGATTTGCCAACCGCTGGCCGATATCGGGCCCGGTAAACTGCGATTTTTCTCCCCAAATAATCGCTGTCGGCGTTGTTAGCTGAGTGATGTACAGCGACAAATCAAAGCACAAATCTCCCCGCACAAAAGACAGGGCTGCATATTCTGCATTTGGTTCCAAAGCAGATTCGAGGTAAGCATCAACAATTTCTTGGTAAACGCGACGCGAATCGGCAAATTGTCGTTGTTCTAGGAAGCTACGGATGCCGCCGTCTGTGGCGATGCCGGTGCTGTAGAGCAATTTGTCTAAAATCGGCGTGTTGACTAGCTTAGCGAAGAAACTGCTGCCGTAATCTTGTCCGAAGTCCGACAAACCGCTGGGTATGGTCAAAATTAGGGATTTGAAGAGATCCGGCCGTGCGATCGCAGCTCGAATCGCGATCGCCCCTGTCAGCGAAGAAGCAATCACCTCTGTCGGACTGCCGCAAGTTTTTTCTAGAAATTCGATCAACGTTGTGATATAATCTTCAACCTGATAATTTCTTGCCGGATGTTCCGATCGCCCCCAACCGATTAAATCAGGTGCTAAAATTCGATATTCTGCCGCAAAAGCCGGATAAACTTTCGACCATTCGTAGGCACTCGACCCGCCGCCAAAACCGTGAAAAAATACTAAGTTCGGCTTATTTTCCGAAGTTGAGGTCGGCAACCCCATCCAAGGCATTTTTTCAGCAGTGTAGTAGACCATTCTGCCGAGAGAAGTAACTATTGATCGCTGACCGAAGCCGAGGGGTACAAGCATAAACTAACCTCAATCGCTGTTATATTTTAGATTCTTTTCCGTCGCCCCGTCTCTGTTTAAAAAACTTGCAAAGCTGGTGGCGTTTTTGTAAAGATTGAGTAATGATTTAAATCTATTTTAGTACAGGTGAAGCGTGAAACTACAGACAGCAAGTAAGTTTTGCGATTTGGGCAATTCGGCTGTGTAGTTATCCTTACCCTTGCAAACTACCGCCGATCGGAGATAATAGCAAAATGATGGGTAAGACCCCTCAACAAAATAGAGTCTGTTCGCCAACCCCGAAAGCAGGCGCTCGGAAAGGAGGACTATTAGAACTCGCTTTCAGGCAGGCGGCAGGTTTGCCGACGCTCGCCAATCACAAATCATTAATCACGATATTTTGCGGAGCAGTGGCTTTTGAGGTCGAAAGTCTTTGTTGGAGGGCGGGCGATGGGGTTTCAATTCCTAATTGCAGGTTTGGCAATCACGGGCCTCGCCGTTATCAATTCCAAAACAGAAGAAACAACTAATCTCAGGGAGGTCTACTAAAATGCAACTGCTCAGAAAACGGGATCGCGAGGGTTTTATGGTTGATGCGAAAAGTCTTCAATCTGACGGGTTAGCAGAATTTGACACAGCCTGTCGAAGCATGGATTTAAACGGCAAAAAGTCTGTTGTCGCCACTCCAGAACGCTCAGGCGCAGGGTCAGAGGTGCGATCGCGCGCCACGGTACCTGCAATCGTCCGCGTAGCTTTAGAAGACTTGAAATGCTTTGAAGTAGTAGAACACCAGTTTGCACATTGGGGGGTGACTTTTAGCAATGCAGTCGCCATCCAACCTTCAAACCCAGCCTTTTTCACGGGTTCTGGAGCAACAGTGTTAATGGGGGCACCCAAAAGCGGACTGATAGAAGTAACTTTTAAGTATCCAGTTCGCTGGGTGTCAGGACTTGTCACCAGTTCGCGACGAACTGTTTTATCTGCTTGTGACATTGACGGCAACCCAATTGTTCAGGATGAAATGCCGGCGCCCAATCTGGTGGGGTCTAATTCTCCGATCGCCCCTAGGGTTCCCCTGCGCGTAAAAGCTCCGAATATTCATAAAATTACTTTTTACGCTTTTGACGGTCAGCTAATAGTCGATGACTTGATTTTTGGATTTTAAAGCCATGCCATAAGTAGCGTCCCAAGTCTGCAAACCTTCGAGAAGGGCATTGCGGACTAAAGCTTCTGGTTCCCGACTCAGCATCAGGCGAAAGCACTCGGCAGCGCGGGAACGGGCGATCGAACTTTTGACAGAGCTCACAGGGCCAAACCCACCCTGATTAACCAAATCGGTCATTTGTCGCACTGCAATCAAACGCTTCACGGGGTCAGCATCAGTCAAATCCGCCAAGATGCGATCGAGCGCCACTTCATCTTTTGCTGCCCCCACACTCAACCCTTGCCGCAGCAACAGCCAGGGAATCGCGATCGTACCCAAATTCTGCAAAATTAGGCTCAAAGCCATCCAGGGGCTCTCGGAGTCCGCCCAAATTGCCAAACTCATGTAAGCGCACAAGGTAGCAATGCCGCCGGTGCCGACGGCTAAAACGAACCGACGGTTCGGGCCCTCCCAAAATTGCTCGCCTTTTGCCCGCAGCAATTGCCAGTCCCACGACTGCCCTCGGTAAACCAGCATCATCGCTGCTATCCCCAGGCCCGTGGAAAACAGTAATTCACTGTTCCACCACCCCCAAACTGCTGCCAGGGTGACAACTGCCAGCCAACCTTTTGATCGTCGAGTCCAACTCTCTAGCAGCCACTTGAGAAATGCAGTAGAAACCACAGGCGATCGGGCCCACTCGCTCTTGCCATCTAGCCTCCAGCGTCTTGTTGCGGCAGTCCGGCCTGTGGCTGTTGCGGTTCCCAGCGGGCGATCGTCCGAACTAAATTCTCTCAAAGCTTGACCATCAGTTATTTCTAAAGACAGGTCGCTCAAGGGGAGATTACCGAGTTCCAAAGTGCGATCGGACACTTTTACAGGCGATCTATTCAGCTTGGTTGTAGTTTTTTTAACTTGATTCATACTGACTTTTTTGAAAAATAACTTAAAGTTATCCAGGCTTTTTTAGCACTGCTTTAGATTCTTGGCAAATAAGACTCTAAGCTTCTATGATACCGGAAATTCAACCCCGTGGCGATTACCGCAAATGCGCTGAATTCCTAGAAATCCTTACAAAAAATAGAGCAATTGAAGATGGTTGAGAAAATCACGATAGGTTAACAGCGAATATTTCTGCATCACTCTTGAGACAGAATGGCGATCGGAGTTGGCATGATGGCCAAAAATCGAAATTTTTTTATTTCCAAAAATAGGGGAATTTTGAGTGATTCAATTCGTCCGCCAAGAAATGCACAACGAAAATTTAGCCTTTTGCCCGCAGGCCCGGACTCTCGCTGCTACCCCGGTGTCAGATGAGGCTGGGCTGGGCTTGACCAGCGGGACGAACCGCAGCCTCCGGGCGGGCCGAGAATCCAGACACAGACAGTATTGTTGGATAATTAGCAGGAGCATTCCTAAACTGCTAAGATTTTTGAATTAATGGGAGTTGAGGAAGCCCATCATCCGGGTTCAAACCGGTCAAGCAGCAAGGCAAACAACCGATAGATCGTGTTCGGCAATTGCGGAGGCTGGAAAAACAGCGGCTTTTGACCAAACTCAGACAGAACTGCTGCCCCAAAGTGTGTCTGCGGAGGTTAGGCTAGTGAAGAGAGGAAAAGAATAGTTACGATCGAGACTTCATTAGTCTACCTTGTAATTTATTGCTCAGTTGTCAAGCCCAACAGTTTTGCATTCTCGCGATGAGCGAGACTCTTGGCACTTCCAACAAGTGGGGAACTCGACCGTCAAAGAGCTTGGGTTTGATGGTAAAGCCCTTAGTCATATGTAAACACCTTATCGATAACTCGCCGGAACAATCTTGCAAGAAAACCCATGTCTAGTATGCACAACCAATTCACGGTTCACTTCTGGGGCGTTAGAGGTAGCATAGCGTCTCCCGGGGCAGAAACAGTACGTTACGGGGGCAACACGCCCTGTGTAGAAATGCGAGTGGGTGACAGTCGCCTAATTTTCGATGGTGGTACTGGATTGCGGGTTTTGGGACAAACTCTCCTGTCCCAGATGCCCGTAAAAGCTCATATGTTTTTTACTCACTCTCACTGGGATCACATTCAGGGATTCCCATTTTTTGTCCCAGCTTTTATTCCTGGGAACTGCTTTCACATCTATGGCGCTATTGCTCCTAATAAGGCTACTATCCAGCAGCGCCTGCACGACCAGATGCTGCACCCCAATTTTCCGGTACCCCTGCAAATTATGGGGGCAGACCTGAAATTTAACGATATAGAAGTGGGCAAACCGCTGGAAATCGGAGAGATTAAGGTGGAAACTGCTTTGCTGAACCATCCTGGGGAAGCTATAGGCTACCGCGTCAACTGGCGGGGGTATGCGGCTGCTTACGTGACTGATACCGAACATTTTCCCGATCGTTTAGACGAAAATGTGCTGTCTTTGGCTCAGGATGCTGAGGTGCTGATCTACGACGCTACTTATACCGATGAGGAGTATTATGCGGAGAAGAGCAGCAAGGTCGGCTGGGGACATTCGACTTGGCAGGAAGCGGTGAAGGTGGCAAAGGCTGCTAATGTCAAAAAGTTGGTGATTTTTCACCACGACCCCCTGCACAATGACGAGTTTTTAGACAGGGTGGGAGAACAAGTGGCTCAAAGGTTCCCGAACAGTTTGATGGCGCGGGAAGGTTTGTCGTTACAATTGTTGCCTCCTGATAACGATTTGTCTGAAGCGTCGGTGCAAGCGCCTCAAGTTCATGTCTGATGGATTTGAGATTGCCCGATGGTTCTGAAATCTTGAGGTGGGAAATCTCAAATTTAAGTTAGGGCTGACCTCAAAGGCGGATACAAGCCCCCGACTCCTGTCGTGGAAAACCAAAAAGTTTAGACCAAAGTTCAATCTCCCAGATTGCATCTGTGGAGTCAATCAAAAATCTAATATCTAACATCTAACATCGACGGGCGATCGCAATCTGGCTAAGTATGTCAAAATTTTAAGCGTGTGGGTAACTTCTTCTTGTACCGCTGCTCTGACTCCAACTTCTGTTGCCTTGGGAAACTTTGATGGTTTGCACCTAGGGCATCAACAAGTCGTGCAGCCAATTTTAAATCGATCGCCGGGGCCAAATTCTGCGACGGTTTTTGCGTCGGCAGAAAACTTGCGTTCAAACGCTGGCACAGATCAAAATTGGGAAAGCGAACCTCCGGCGACCTGCTACAACGACTCAGCAGCACCACCCGATGGAGCCGACAGCGGCCGTAATTATGATGGTTTGAGAGGCCAGACGAAGGCAGAGGGGAACAGCCTCTCGGGTCGCGATTCTGATGGAGTTGATCGGCTTTACGGCACTGTGGTGACATTCGATCCCCACCCGCAAGAATTTTTTACGGGTCAACCGAAAAAACTGCTGACGCCTCTGGCAGAAAAGGTAGAATTGCTCGCAGCAATGGGCGTCGAGCAACTTGTGCTGCTGCCGTTCGATCGAGAATTGGCGGCCTTGACTGCTTCTGAGTTTGTCGAGGAAATTCTGGTGCGACAACTGCAAGCGAGTCGAATTAGTGTGGGGGTGGATTTTCGGTTTGGACGGGGACGCGCTGGGACGGCTGTGGATTTGCAGTCGATCGCCTCGGGTTACGGTATTGATGTTGCTCTTGTACCCCTCCACAATTGCGGTGAGGGCGATCGGATCAGCAGTTCTGCAATCCGCGAAGGTCTGGCATCCGGCGACCTCCCAAGAGCGAATCAGTTGCTGGGGCGACCCTACAGTTTAGTTGGGACTGTGGTTGGGGGACAGCGGCTGGGCAGGACGATCGGATTTCCTACTGCTAATATCGAACTGCCGCCGGAAAAATTTTTGCCACGTTTTGGCGTGTATGCGGTGCGAGTCTCGCTGAAGCATGGATGGGAAAAGATGAAAGAGGAAAGTTCTTCCTATCAGCGGGAAAATCCCAAATCTCTAATTCCGGGTACAGCATCCAATTTATCTTTTGTCAATGGGGTGATGAATGTTGGCTGCCGCCCGACAGTAGACGGGCTGCAACCCACTGTGGAAGTTCACCTGTTAGATTGGTCTGGGGATTTGTACGGTCAAACCTTGAGCGCGAGTTTGGTAGAGTTTTTGCGACCCGAACAAAAATTCGCTTCTCTGGATGCTCTCAAAACTCAAATTCAGGCAGATTGCGATATTGCTAGAAGCCTCTTAACTGCTAAAGTCTAATAATTATGTGATCTAGAACGGGCGATCGGTTTAAAAAATGGTGCAAGATCAGTCAGACTAAATTCTAGTTGTACAAATCCGCAGTCCGCAAGGCAAAGACTCAAGATTTTGGCAATTTGATGTTTGATCCACAATTAGCAATTAGCAATTAGCAATCAGGGATATGAGACAACATATTGAGCGGCTCAAACAAAATCTAAGCAAAACTATGGTCGGCAAAGCGGATGCTATTCGCTTGGTGCTGGTAGCGGTGCTTTCGGGCGGCCACACGCTGCTGGAAGACGTGCCGGGTGTGGGAAAAACACTGCTGGCGAAGTCTTTGGCGCGATCGATCGATGGGAAGTTTCAGCGGATTCAGTGCACTCCCGATTTGTTGCCGACGGATATCACGGGTACTAATATTTGGAATCCGCGTAGCGGAGAGTTTGAGTTTTTGCCCGGACCAGTTTTTGCTAATGTTTTGCTTGCCGATGAAATCAATCGGGCGACGCCACGAACTCAGTCAGCTTTGCTGGAAGTGATGGAAGAAAAGCAGGTGACAGTAGATGGAGTTTCTCGGAATGTTCCGGCGCCGTTTTTTGTGATTGCGACTCAGAACCCGATCGAATATCAAGGCACTTTTCCGCTACCGGAAGCCCAGATGGATCGGTTTACTTTGTCTCTGACTTTGGGCTATCCCGCTGCGTTGGAAGAGTTGCAAATGTTGGAACGGCTTTCTGATAGTTTTGCAGTGGAAGATTTGCAGCCTTGTATTTCTTTGGAAGAAGTGCAGGAATTGCGCCGTTTGTGCGCTGCGGTGAAGGTGGAAGGCTCTTTGAAACAGTATATTGTAGATTTGGTGCGATCGACGCGGGAGGATGAGGAGATTACTTTGGGGGTGAGTCCCCGGGGTGCGGTGGCTTTGCACCGGGCGTCCCAGGCATTGGCGTTTATTTCGGGGCGGGATTTTGCGACCCCGGATGATGTGAAGGATTTGGCGCCGCACGTACTTTCTCATCGGTTGATTCCGGCGGGGGGAAGGAGCGCTAAGACAATTGTTGACAAGTTGTTGCGATCAGTTCCTATTCCTTAAAAAGTTTGTAAATAGGTTGCTCTAATTAAAGAAACAGGCATCTTGCCTGTTCCACAAAGAATTACAGCTTAATTAAAGGAACAGGCAAGATACCTGTTCCACAAACAATTAATTTTCCTGTGGGGTGGGCATCCTGCCCGCCCTTGAAAGACTTATTAATAATGGTGCAAGATGTCAGTTAATAAATAGGTTTTGCACCATTCTCAAACAGCGCCACTAATTTTTTTGCCTCTAAATCTACATTGTGTTGTTGAGCCACCCGTTCTGCTCCTGTTTTCCCCATTTGTTCTAGCTTTTCTAAAGGTGCTTCCAATACCGCGCGCATCGCTACCGCTAATGCTTCTGCGGAACCGGGAGGTACTAACCAACCGCAAACACCGGGTTCTACCAACTCCGGGATGCCAGCAACATAAGTGCTAATTACAGGCCGATTGAGAGCGAGGGCTTCCATAATTACGACGGGCAAACCTTCAGCAAAACTCGGCAATACCATTGCCCGTGAAGCTAAAATCTCTTGCTGAACTCGATCGCCACTGGCCCAGCCAGTAATTTCTATATGATTTTGCAGGCCGAGTTGCAGAATCTGCTGTTCAATATCCGATCGCAGCGGCCCGTCTCCTACGAGTACCAACTTAAACTCTAAGCCTTGAACTGCTAGCAAGTTAGCAGCTTCTAGCAACAACAAATGACCTTTTTGTTCGCTGAGCCTCCCAATGCAAGCTAAGCGGGGTGCTGCGGGTATGGGGACGTAGGGTGCAGCTAAAAATGCAGCATCTACGCCGCAGTGTATGACGTGAATTTTTGACCAAAAAGTGCGATCGCACCACCGAAAAAGCTGACTTTTACCGAAGGAACTAACTGCTGCTACAAAGGTCGATCGTTTAATTTTTTCGTCTAACGAAAGAATTGTGGCTTTATCAAATTCTTCAGGGCCGTGAACGGTGAAACTGTAAGTGGGGCCGCCAAGCACGCGGCACAGCATTGCGACTGTTGTGGAATTTGTCCCGAAGTGAGCGTGAAGGTGTGCCGTACCGGATTCTGCAAACCAATTTAAAAGAATGCAAGCTTCTGCTAAATAAGCTAGATGCAGCAAAATCCCCCGTTCCGAGTGCCAGCCAACTTTGAACATTAACCGCACAGCTTCGATGAATCGAATGGGTCTAGTTGCCACAACCCGAAGCAAACCCCACGCTAACCCCTTTACACCTACTCCTAAGATTACTTTAGTCAATTGTTGCTCTAGTTTGTCGGCCCCATCAACGAGTTCTGACTCGCACGATCGGATGGAAAAACGTGCGACTTTCATGCCGCAATTTTCAACGGCTAGCACTTCTCTGCGGACAAAGCTGTGGCTGACTTTGGGATATTGGTTGACTAAATAAGCGATGTTCATGAAGGGGAGAAAATTTTATGGTAAAGCTTAGATTAGTTTAGCCTTTAGCAGCAGTACGTGGGCAACAAATTTAGCTGATTTGTTGAGCTTATTGGAGTATGGGTGGAGGGCGATCGCTTTTGGTGGGATGGGGGAAGTGACAGCGGGGCGATGGCTATTCCGGCGAGAGGAAATCAATCCACACATTTTACATTTTTAATACAATAGTTAGGACTGTTTTTAGGTAGTAGTCACAAACCCTTGATTTTCCCGCGAGCACATCGATCACCATGAAAGCCTTTTTTTAGGGTTCCCAATCAAAAACTGTCTGAAGTATTTTCATATGCAAACCACTCACAATCAAGTTTAATAGCCCCCAAATTGCCTCAATAATTAGTAATTATTCAACGTGCAATTCCATCTAATTTCCTATTGTCACCTAAATTCTCCCGAAAATCAGCAGCCCGAAAAATAATCGCCCAAATCCCCAAAAAACAAGCAACTCTCGCAACTCTCACAACTCCCCCAACTCTCACCACCAAAGATTTTTCTGAGGCGACTTGCTCTGCATCTACCCAAGATGACAACAAATAAGGTAAAGTAAACGGCACAAGAGTCTAGCACTCTCGAACTGCCGCACCTCGGCAAACCCGCCCTTGACCAGCAAAACTGACTGGTACAGGCGACATTAACCGCTAACCATCAACCCCTAACAAGCGACAAAAATGCAAACCTACTACTACGTTTTAGCCAGCCAACGCTTTTTACTAGAAGAAGAACCCCTAGATGAAGTGTTTAAAGAAAGAACTCGCAACTACAACGAACAAGAAAAACAAATAGACTTCTGGTTGGTCAAACAGCCGGCTTTCCTAGAAGCACCGACAATGGCAGAAGTTAAAGCAAAATGCCCTCAGCCAGCCGCCGCTATTATTTCTACCGATCCAGTCTTCATCACTTGGTTGAAACTGCGATTAGAGTATGTACTGACAGGTGAATTTCAAGCACCATCACCAACTATTCCCGATGCCCTTGCCTCTTTACAGACAGCATGAATAAACTTGCCAAAAATCCGACAAAACAACTCACAGAAATTAGAAGTCAATTGTACAAATTTATTTTGTCTATACCCCTATTTTCTGCTACTTCGATCGCCATTTTTGCCTTGACAATTTTATCTAGTTCTGTTAAAGCTCAGTCGAGCTGCCAACCGCCTCAGCCCGATGAATATCTACTGTTAATTGTTACCCCAACACCCGAACAGCAAGAAAGAGCAAAACGCTCTTTCCCTGGAAATACTAACAACACAGTTTGTCGGTACATCAATGACACAGTGACGCGAGTTGGTGGCTTTCGCGACTCGCAAATCGCCAGCGATTGGGTTAAATACATCGAGGATGTTGTCGGATTGCAAGCTTACGTAGTACGATCGCCCGCAGCGGCGCTACCCCAAAATTTGCCAGTCTACAACCCTCAGCCAGCACCAGGTTCTGAACCAATCACCAATTCTCCCAGCGGCAATCTTGGCTTCAATCCCCAACCCCTAGGTCCTGGTTATGCAGTGTTAGTAGATTACTTCAACCAACCGGAATTAGCCGCCCAAGTCAGGCAAGCATTAGGCACGCAAGTAGGGTTAGCTTCCTACGGCCAGCGTCCCTTTTTATTCGTCGCTTATACAACGGATCAAAACGCCGCTACTGCTGCAGTAAAAACATTGAGCGATCGAGGTTTTTGGCCGATGTTAGTAGACAGCCGCCGAGTTACCGTAATTGCTCCCGCTGTTCGCTAAAAGATAACCTACCCACGATCGTTCGGATCGTGAAATCGCTACTACACTTGCCTCTCGTCCTAGCAGAGGGGGACTAATAACAATTATTGTTGTGGTTGGGATTCTAGCGGGCTGCTTCCTAGCTGACTTTCTGCCCGCTTTTTTGCTTCTATGGCTGCTCCGTAATCCGGTTTGTAGCGAATTGCTTTGTCATAGGAGGCGATCGCATCTTCGTATCTTTTTACCGCCACAAGTGCATTGCCGCGGCTGTACCAAGCTTCCGAGTAGTCAGGCTGGACATAGACGGCTTCATTGTAAGAGACTAGCGCATCTTCGTACCGCTTTAAATTGTACTCGGCATTGCCTCTATTGTACCACGCTTGATGTTCTTTCGGGTTTAAATCTAAGGCTCTGCTGTAACACTCAATTGCTTGTTCGTACTTGCGTAATTCGTGGTACGACCAACCTAAATTGTACCATGCTTGATAATAATCCGGTTTTAATTTAACAGCTTTTTCGTAAGCTTCTACCGCTTCTTCATGTCGGCGCATTCTCAGCAACGCGATGCCTTTACTGTACCACCATTGATAAAAATTGGGCTGAAACCGCACGGCTTTTTCGTAGGCTTCAAAAGCTTCTTGGTTTTTGTTTAATTCTAGGAAAACATTGCCTAAATTGTACCAAGCTTCAGAATTATCGAATTTGATTTCAACTGCTTTTTGATAGGATTCTACGGCTCGATCGTACTGTTTTAATTTTTGGTGAGCTTGTCCCCGATTGTACCAGGCACGGTACAAATTGGGCTGAAATTTTACAGCTTTTTCGTAGGAGACGATCGCCTCTTCGTACCGCTGCGAATCTAACAGAGTATCGCCTCTGCCTTCCCAGGCGGCGGCATAGTCGGGCTGGATTTTCAAAGCGTTATCAAAAGATGCGATCGCCTCTTGAGACTGTTGCAACTTATCCAAAGCATAACCGCGTCCCGTCCAAGCTTCCAAGTATTCCGGCTTTAATTCTATGGCTTTATCATAAGCTGACTGCGATTCTCGATATTTTTTCAATTCATATAAAGTTTTGGCTTTTTCCTGCCAAACTTCCGCGTAGTCCGGTCTGAGAGTTATTGCTCGCTCGTAAGCTGCCAGAGCTTCTTCAAAGCGGCTTAAATTGTAAAGAGTATTGCCTCGGTTGTACAGGTCAGTTGCATTTGCCGAATTAAAAGTATTTACACCATAAATAGATGCTAAGATAGTGACGCCTATTAAACTGGCGATCGACAATATTTTTAAATACAGTTTTTTTCGGGGTTTTACAGGCTTATTCGCAGCAGCAACCGGAGGCAATACAGGAACTGTACCGCTGAAAGAATCTTCCAATTGTTTAATAGCTTGCAGCGTTTCGCCGGCACTAGAATAACGCTGGCGAAAATCGTACTTTACCATCTTATCTAAAATCTTCGCAAATTCAGGACTGACTGAGGTTTTGTCCTGCCAAATAATTTCCTCTGTATCGGGGTTTCTTGGCATTTGGTGAGGATTTATGCCCGTGAGGAACTGAATTGCGATCGCACCGACGGCATAGATATCGCTGCTGAGTTTCGGATTGCCGTGAGCTTGTTCGCTGGGCATATAACCGGGAGTACCGATGCTGACACTCAAGCTATTTTTGGGCTGAGGAGTGGTGATTTGAGTAGTAATTTCTTTAACTGCGCCGAAGTCAATTAAAACTAATTTTCCGTCTCTATCTCTGCGAAGGATATTGCGGGGATTGACATCGCGGTGAATCACATTTTGCTGGTGTACAAAGTCTAAAATTTCGAGAAGTTCCTGCAATATACAAATGACTTGATCTTCCTGCATGACTCCCGCAGTCCCCCCTTGGTAAGGGGAACCTGCCGCAGTTCCTCCTTGGTAAGGGGGGGTTTGGGGGGGTATAATTTCTTGACTTAAATCGTGACCTTCTATAAATTCTTGAACTAGATAAAACTCTTGATTCTCTTCAAAAAAAGCAAAAAGTCGGGGAATGCGATCGTGATTTCCCAACTTGTACAAAACTTGTGCTTCGGTATCGAATAAACGTCTTGCTACCTTTAGAGTTTCCGGATCGGTTGCGTGAGGTTTAAGCTGCTTGACGACGCAGAGGTGATTGCCTGGTAGCTGCTTATCTTCAGCTAAGTAAGTTTGAGCAAATCCGCCGCCTCCCAAGTGACGGATAATACTGTAGCGATTGCCGAGTGTTATTCCAAGCATGAAATTCACCTAATATTTCCTAGTCGTTTGGAGAATTAGCTTCCAACCAAGCTGTCACATCTTCCGCATTTGAAAATTCTAACATGGCCTCTCTAATTTTTTTAATTCGTCGAACCGCAACTGGGAAATTTGAATTTTAATAAAATCAATTTTAGGGTAAAATCCCTTGTGCAGCTATTCAATCATTAATTTAGTTCCATCCGTTTTTGCTGTATTGTACAAAGCTAGCTTGTCTAATGCCTGCCGATTTAGAACTTGAATTTCAATAATTACAAGAGAGGTATCGTTGTTGAGTTTTGCGAGCGCCTCTAAGTAGCTATCTTTGGTTTTGATGTAAGGTGCGCGGTGCGAACTTTACTGTGACAGTCTGTTTGCTTTCTTTCTTGTTCCCTCCCCTTAGTAAGGGGAGGGTTAGGGTGGGGTTCTAGATTTTTGCTGGCATGGGGATGCTCCCACTCTAACTTAACTTTGAACTGATTTCAAAATTTCATCATCGACTGAAAAATCTATCTCAGCTTTGTCCCGCCCCGAAACTACATAATCATTCTGAAAAGAATCTTTCAATCCAGAAAGTAAGTCGAATTCTGGCTGCCAGTTAAGATCGGTGACAGCTTTATTAACTGAAGCAAAAAAGTGCTGCAATCGCATAGGAAAAGCTTTCTTTTTGCCGAAGTCAAATTGTTTCGGATCGTAGTGTACAATCTTAATAGCATCAGGGGATTTGCCTGCTGCTTGAATGCAGGCGCGTGCTAAACCGTCAAAGGTGACAAATCGATCGCCCGAAACGTTGTAAATTTGCCCGATCGCCCTAGAGTTGCCCAAAACCGCCGCCATTGCTTTAGCCAAATCCTGACAGTGCCCCAACTGCGTGAAGTGCATTCCGTTACCGGGAATCGGAATCGGTCGATCGCGCACAATGCGATCGAAAAACCAAGCCTCTAAATCGTTATAATTTTGGGGGCCGTAAATGTAAGTCGGGCGAATCGAAGTCCAAGGCAAACCCGATTCGGCCAAGTAATTTTCGGTTTCGCATTTACCCAAGTGCCGGCTTTTAGGATCGGTAGCGTCCCCTTCGATATGAGGCATTTGATCCGACTTCAAATAAACCCCCGCAGAGCTCATGTAAACAAAGTGCTGCACCCGCCCTTTAAATATTTCAGCTAAAGGCTTGGTATCGCTGAGTTCGCGACCGTTGTTGTCAAAAACAGCGTCAAACTCGACCGTCGATAACTTTTCTTGCAGTTGTTCAACATTTGTGCGATCGCCCTGAATCTGTTTTACGCCCGCAACCGGTACAGGCTTGTTACCCCGGTTAAACAACACCACTTCATGTCCTTGTGCTGCTAAAATCTTAGTAAGATAAACCCCGATAAACCGAGTACCGCCCATCATTAAAATTCGCATTATTTTCGATGCTCCTTACAGTTAGTGTAAATATCTTACAATAAAGTTATGCCTTACGGAGAAACCAATTTTTTTAATAAAACACATATTAACAGCGATCAGCCCTGGTACGAAAAACCGGAACGCTTGAGTTTTTATGTGCAAGTCCTGAAAGTCAGTTTTGTGCTTTACTAAAGTGCGATCGCTCAAAATAAACATAATTTTAATTTGCCTAAAATAGCCTTATGCAAGTTCCCCGGCTGCATCCAGAAACAATCGAAGAAGTTAAACAAAGAGCCGACATAGTAGACGTTATTTCCGGTCGCGTCGTGTTGCGAAAACGCGGCAAAGAATTTGTAGGTTTGTGTCCTTTTCACGATGAAAAATCTCCCAGCTTTACCGTCAGTCCCGGCAAACAAATGTATTATTGTTTTGGCTGCGGTGCAGGCGGCAATGCTTTTAAGTTTCTCATGGAATTGGAGAAACGCCCTTTCAGCGAAGTAGTATTAGAATTAGCTAAAAATTATCAAGTCTCCGTTAAAACTGTAGAACCGGAACACCGACAAGAATTGCAGCGCCAAATTTCTCTGAGGGAACAACTCTATGAAATCTCAGCGCTAACAGCCAACTTTTACGAGCACGCTTTGCGACAAACCCAAGGAGAAGAACCCTTAGCATATCTCAAATCAGAGCGCCAGCTCAGCGAAGAAACTATCCAACAATTTCAATTAGGTTATGCACCCCAAGGTTGGGAAGCACTTTACAGTTATTTAGTAGAACAGAAAAACTATCCGGCGCAATTAGTCGAACAAGCGGGATTAATTGTACCCCGAAAAAATGGCGGCAGCGGTTATTACGATCGCTTCCGCAATCGCATTATGATTCCCATTCGCGACACCCAAGGCAGAGTCATCGGTTTCGGCGGCAGAGCCCTCGGCGACGAACAGCCGAAATACCTCAATTCTCCCGAAACAGAACTGTTCGACAAAGGCAAAACTTTATTCGCCTTAGATACAGCGAAAACAGCCATTAGCAAAGCCGATCGCGCAGTGGTGGTAGAAGGGTACTTTGATGCGATCGCACTTCACGCCGCCGGCATCTCTAACGCCGTCGCTTCCCTCGGCACCGCCTTAAGTTTAAACCAGGTGCGGCAGTTATTGCGGTACACTGACTCCAAACAAATTATCCTCAACTTCGACGCCGACAAAGCAGGAACTCAAGCAGCAGAACG
Source organism: Microcoleus sp. Pol7_B2 (assembly GCF_036701035.1). Classification (NCBI taxonomy): domain Bacteria; kingdom Bacillati; phylum Cyanobacteriota; class Cyanophyceae; order Oscillatoriales; family Microcoleaceae; genus Microcoleus; species Microcoleus sp. Pol7_B2. The sequence goes on from NZ_JAUBQB010000001.1 coordinate 65,532, forward strand.
CGCTATTGGAGAAATAGAAAAACTCGCTTATCAAGGAGAAGTGCAACTGCGGGTACTCAACATTCCCGACGGCAAAGATGCCGACGAATACCTTAAAACGTACTCCCCAGAACAATATCGAGAATTGCTCGAAAATGCTCCGTTGTGGATCGACTGGCAACTGCAACAAATGCTCCTCAATCAAGATTTGAAGCAAGCCGATACTTCCCAGCAAGTCACCAAAAAAATCATTAATTTATTAACCAATATCACTGACGACAATCAGCTAGCACATTACCTGCAAAAATCTGCCGAAATTCTCAGTAAAGGAGATTTTAGACTCACAAAAATGATCGCTGAAAACTTGCTAAATCAAGTAGTCAGCGATTGGGCAAAGCGGCAGAGTCAAGACGAATCTTTAACAATGCCCCTGTTAATTAGGAACAAGCTGAAGCCGAACAAACAATATAAAAAACAGCGTGCAAGCGGCGAAAACAAAAACTCAAAATCCAGCTTATCTGCCGTAGCCCGCAGTCTTTTAGAAGAAGCAGAAGCGCAATTATTGCAGATTTATTTGCACTGTCCCGAATATCGCCAAGATGTCAGAGAAGCAATAGAAGCTAGAGACGTGCAGTTTAGCCTTTCTCACCACAGATTTTTGTGGCACCAGATTGTGAATGCAGAAATATTGCACAAAATGTCTTTACAAGTAGCGCCTTCAGAGTTAATATTGAAATTGCAAGATAGCTTTATTGAATATCCGAATCAACTCAATCAAATCTCGCATTTATTTCACTTAAACGAGTTCTCAGAAAGAAACGTTTATCGCGCACCTCTAGTCATTAGATCTGCCCTCGCCTGTATCGAGCAAATTATCAGCATGAAGCGCCGCCGAATTGCACTCAATATGTGGGAAAAAGCCAAGGCTGCTAGCAGTGGCGAAGAGGCTATAGAATATCACCAACTCTTCTGTGCCGAACAAGAATGGCTCAAGGAATTAGAGCGGCTGCGTCAAGTTAATTTTTACGATTTAACATCTGTGCCTTGGGGCTAATACCCTTTTAGATTTTAGATTTTAGATGGGGGATGACTCGTTCGATAGAGGTTGAAAGCTTGCCTGCACTTACATTGTTTTAACTGAGATAAGAAATAAAGTCCTTAGTACAAACCTGTTTGTACTAAGGACTTTATTTCTTTATTCAACAAACGTTTTAATAATCGCAAAAAAGAGTTTCGCGAGTATCTCTACCCGTCACGGGATTAGTACCTTTTGCCACTTTACAAAGTTTTTCTATCATATCGTCTCGCAGCAGTGTCTCAGTAAAATCTGCACCGTCAATGATAGCTCCTTCCAGCCTGGTATTGTAAGCGAAAGCACCCTCAAGGATAGCATTAGTTAAATTTGCTTTCATCATGCGAGCCAAATCTAAAGTCGCACCCGTGAAATTCGCGCCTTCTAAATTTGCTTCTTCCATATTTGCAGCAAAAAAGCTGACACCTCGCAAATCTGCATTAGTAAAATTGCTGTTGCGAAGATTGGCTTTATTAAAGCTGTCGTCAGTCAGAACTTGCCCAGTAAAATCAGCGCCGACTAGGATTTCTTTGTCGTGATCCAAAGCGAAAGCAGGTGCGGGATTAATACCGATCGCCCCAGCGGCAATTACTGCTAAAATAACAAAACTCAGCAAGAAAGTATAAATATGTTGGCGAATTCGAGAAATCATCATACAAGTTCAAGCTAATGGGCAGTCGTGAAAGTTCAGAATTGAATTCTACCAGAAAGAGCGATCGCCCGCTCGCGACGGCTGACTCCAATTCCCCCCAATCCCCAAACTCTAGGGATATCGGCACATTGGGAGAAAACTTAGTCGCCGACTGGTTGCAGCAGCAAGGTTGGGAAATCCTGCACCGGCAGTGGCACTGTCGCTGGGGAGAGATTGACATCATCGCACTCGGAAGAGATGAAGAAAGCGAAATCAACAGAGGTAACGAAAATTCCCCATTCCCCATTCCCCATTCCCCATTCCCCATTCCCCATTCCCAAACATTAGCATTTGTAGAGGTAAAAACTCGCCGCCGGGGAAATTGGGATGCTGGTGGAATGCTGGCTGTTACCACCACAAAACAAGCCAAACTTTGGCAAACAGCCGAAATATTTTTAAGCACTCATCCAGATTTAGCCAATAATTATTGTCGCTTTGATGTCGCCTTAGTCAGGTGCGAACCTTCACAACAAAACAGTAAGCGAATATTACCAGCATTCACAGCAGCGAACTCTCAATCCGCCGTTACAGGAAACTACCGACTCACCCTGGAAGAATACATTCGCTCGGCTTTTAGCAATTAAAAATATATAATTAAAATTTAGAGGGTAAAATCTCAAAGCAATGCCACTAGGTAATTTTTAATGGTTAACTTGCCTAGGCTGTCGCCCATTTCTCTCTTGAGCTTTAACGGAGCTGAAAAAAGCGTTAAATCTTCTCCCGCTTTCCCCTTCTCTCCCTCTCCTGTTCTGTCATCACAGTTAATTTATATGCGTAGCAATCTAGGCCAGAGTTTCCGGGCAATATCCCAGACCCTTGACAAACTGCTGGCGAAACGCTTCAATTTCTTTGCGGTCAGGGCTGCCGTGACAAACCACTGCCACCTGGTATCGGCGCATCACGCTCAGCGGGGACTGTCCGGTTTCCAAACTCCACAGCGCCATTTGCAAGCGAATTTCAGGATCGTAAGGAATCCCGAGTTCGTTCATAAAAGCCCGAAAATCCCCGTGCATTTCGGGTGTTAAATATTGGCTCATTTTCACCTTTACCACCCAGCCGTCAATTTGGTGAATAACAGTGATAAATTGCAAGGGAAGATGATGAGCCGTGCGTAGGTAATCCACGACTCTCAGAGTAAGGCTAGTATTGGCGATGTAGTAGAGGTATTCCATAACGATCCTTATGAGCAAAGCTGATGCTACACCTCTATCCTCGCGGGCTATACCCGCGACCACAAGGGGAAAAGCACCCGACTTTGGATGGGGGTTTTTACCCAATTTGTTACCCAGTTGACAGATCGATCGCACAGGAATTCACTCGATGACAGAGATGGACTGGTCTTTGGACGGCTACGACTACGAACTTCCGCCCTCACGCATTGCCCAAAATCCCGTAGTGCCGAGGGACAGTTCTCGCTTGCTGGCTGTAGATTCTCCCAGCAGCCACCAACACCGGATTTTTAGGGATTTACCCGATTTGCTGCAACCAGGCGACTTGCTGGTACTGAACAACACCCGCGTGCTGCCAGCGAGGCTCTACGGGCACAAACCCAACGGCCCGGCTGTGGAGATATTGTTGATGGAAGAACGGCAGCACAACTGTTGGCTGGCTTTGGTCAAACCGGGGAAACGATTAAAGTTGGGAGCAAAAATTGAGTTTGATCCCATCGCCCCTGGCTGTGAGGACTCGAGCACAGCTCCTTGCTGTTGCCTTCCCGATGCCACGATGCCCCCCCATCGTCGTCGATTGACTGCAACAGTTATAGAGAGGGACGACGCAACAGGGGGACGGCTGTTAGAGTTTGACATCCCCACAGATGAGAATCTGGCGAAGTTTTTGGACGAATACGGCCACATACCCCTGCCGCCCTACATCGAAAATTCCCAAGCTTCAGCGGAACAGTACCAGACTGTTTATGCCGAGAGGCTTGGGGCCGTGGCTGCTCCCACAGCAGGCCTGCACTTCACCGAAGAATTGTTCAGCCGCTTGGAACAGCGGGGAATAGAAAAAACTTTTGTCACCTTACACGTCGGAGTAGGGACGTTTCGCCCGGTGGAGGTGACAGACGTGACGGCTCACAAAATGCACGGTGAATGGGTAGAAGTACCCCCCGCCACCGTAGAGAAAATCCGGGAAACTCAAGCCCGAGGCGGGCGGATTATTGCTGTGGGTACAACAGCAGTCCGAGCTTTAGAGGGAGCCGCCGCCGCGAGTGGCGATTTTTCCTTGCAACCTTTTTGCGGCCCGACCAATTTGTTTATCTACCCTGGTTACAAGTGGCGGGTTGTAGAGGGGATGATTACCAATTTTCACTTGCCCCGCTCTACTTTGATGATGATGGTAAGTGCGATGATTGGAAGGCCTCGGCTGTTGGATTTGTACCGAGAAGCGATCGAGCAACAGTACCGCTTTTATTCCTTTGGCGATGCCATGCTGATTTTACCAACAGCAAAAAAGGATTGATCGATCGGGCATCGGGTTCGCCCCATGCCCGGTATTCCGTTTCTATTCTTCCTCCTCTTCTTCATTGCCGGGATACACGAAGCTGTTGGAACGCCCAGTCAGAACAGATTTGCCCAGAGACAAAGCTTTCTGAGCTGCCACTACAGCTTTGCGCTTCCATGTGGCCTTACGCATATTCTTCTTGGATTTGGAGGTTTTCTTCTTAGGGACTGCCATGACGCTAAATACTTTCTGCTTATATAGACAAACAAACATTCTAGCCGATTTTGTCGGCAATGCTTACTCAAAAAACGGCAATAACTGCTCACCAACCAATATCAAGTAGTAGGGTGCGTCAGCGATTAGCTTCTGGAAAAATAGACAAAATCCCCTAGAGCACGCACCCGCAGCAGCTAAAGTTCGTGAAAGTGGTAGATCACGACGCCCGTTACGGCATCGTTCTCGATACTCACATAACCCGTTTTGAGCATTGCCGTGAAAGCCTCTTCCACTTCGGCAAAAGTAGCGCCGGTTGCCATCACCCCTTGGGTGACAGATAATCTTCCGTTCTTGGTATAAGCTGCCTTCAGGAGTTTAACCCCTAACTGGTCTGGAGTTGGCTTGGGATATGTCGCGGCGATCGCCCCGCTGACTGGATATAGCGGTATACCTTCGCGAGATACGCCGAGTTTGCCCCTGAGACTGGCATTGCGTTCGTCCACCATGTTCGGCAGCAGCAGCAAGTCAAACAATTGCCCAAACCCAAACAAACCAAAGGTAAACAGCCACAGCAAACCACTACCAATCTTGCCGTTGTAGAGGCGGTGGAGTCCGAAGGGGCCGAAAAAACAAGCTGCCCATAAAAGGTAACTAACACCTAAATTGCTCATTTTCTGACCGTCCTGCCTGATTATTCTAGAATTGGAGTCCCTCTATACATTTTGTACTTTCTATGCGGTGTTTAAACAGCTTGACAGGGGAATTTATTTGTGTGGTAGCCTAATAAACTGACAAAAGGCAGAATTTGGTTTCCCAATAGCTTATGTCTGGAAGCCCATGAGTAATTTTGCGTAGCAATTCTTAACGCCAGCAACATATTTGCGCGGGCGAGAGCTTGGTAAACTGGAGGGCGTGGAAATTACAGCAGCTTAGACCTGGATTCCACTATGGTTTCTTTACGGAGCGCCAAAGCAAGCGCGCCGCCAGCGCTGGCAGGACATACACGAGCGCGATCGCCCGCAGTACCCGACAATGGAAACAAGCGAGTAGTTATAAGCAGAAATCCAATAAACATATGGTAGATTCCCTCAAAAAACCCACTTTTGAAGAACTGCGGCCGGGAGTGAAAGCCCCAGCCAAAGAAACTATTCTCACGCCGAGATTTTACACAACAGATTTTGACGAGATGGCCAAAATGGACATCTCGGTAAATGAAGCCGAACTAAAAGCAATTATTGAAGAGTTCCGCGTTGACTACAACCGCAACCACTTCGTGCGTGATGCCGAGTTCGATCAATCTTGGGAACACATCGACGGCGAAAAGCGCCAGTTGTTCATTGAATTCCTGGAACGCTCTTGCACCGCAGAGTTTTCTGGCTTCTTGCTTTACAAAGAATTGGCACGCAAGCTCAAGGACAAAAATCCAGTGCTGGCCGAAGGTTTCTTGCTGATGTCGCGGGACGAAGCGCGGCACGCCGGATTCCTCAACAAAGCTCTCTCGGACTTTAATTTGTCCTTGGATTTGGGTTTCTTGACAAAGAGCCGCAGTTACACATTCTTTAAGCCGAAGTTTATTTTCTACGCGACTTACTTGTCTGAAAAGATCGGTTATTGGCGCTACATCACCATTTATCAGCACTTAAAAGCCCATCCTGAAGATCAGATTTATCCGATTTTCCGATTCTTTGAAAATTGGTGCCAGGATGAAAACCGCCACGGAGATTTCTTTGATGCGGTAATGAGAGCTCAGCCTCAGATGTTGAACGATTGGCGCGCTAAGCTTTGGTGCCGTTTCTTCTTGCTGTCAGTGTTCGCGACGATGTATCTCAATGATATCCAACGCGCTGGTTTTTATCGATCGCTCGGACTCGATGCTCGCGAATACGACATTGAAGTCATTAAAAAGACCAACGAAACAGCAGGTCGCGTATTCCCCGTCATGCTGGATGTGAACAATCCCGAGTTTTATGAACGGCTGGATGTTTGCCTCAAGAACAATCAGAAGTTGACCGCAATTGTTGCTTCTAATACTCCGAAATTCTTGCAGTTCTTCCAAAAATTGCCTTTGTATCTGTCGAACGGCTGGCAGTTGTTGAAGCTGTACTTCATGAAGACAATTGAATCACCTTCAGTTGAGGGTGCAGTCCGTTAAGTTTTGATTTTTCATCCTCTGTGACGGCGGTTCTGCGACAAGCGGAGCCGCTTTTTTTTGGTATCCAGATTCACCGCAAAAACTTCTCGTCAGACTTACACTCGCCCGGAATTGGAATTAATGCTGGTTTTTTTCATAAAATTTATCGCCATTCCCCCTGAAGCGTAAAAGCCGCCCAATAATAAGGAGAACGCCACTCTTCCTGCTTCAACATTTCCAGTTGCGCCGCCCTTAAAGCCGCCGCTGGCGTTAATCCTTTTTGCAGCATTCCCTGATAGAAACTCGACATTAACGTAGCCGTTCCTTCATCGTCCACACTCCACAAACTCACCACCACTCGCTGAGCCCCTGCATACATAAATCCCCGTGTTAATCCTACCATGCCCTCGCCTTGAATGTTCTGCCCCATTCCGGTTTGACAGGCGCTTAACACTACTAAATCTGCTGCTAATTTGAGATTGAAAATATCCGTAAGTCTCAGGAATCCGTTTAAAGGGTTGCCCTTTTCATCTATCAGTGACAAGATGAGTCCCGATAGTTCCGGGTTAGTGCTATTCGCTAAACCGTGAGTGGCAAAATGAATGATTTTATATTGGCTTAAGTTCTGACTGGTTGCTGCGGCGCGGCTGGCTTCAAAATCCAAAGATTCGGTGCGAGAATTAGCTGGTACTAACGCTTGAATGATTTGAGCTTCTTGGCGAGTGAATTTTAAACGGCTCAACATTAAGTTATTGTCGCGACCAGAGCGGCTTAAACCCAGATTTACTGATTCTATTGCTTGCAGATTGGTGGCGGTTGACTGGTTTTTGACTCGTTCATCTTCCGGGCTAAAAACTGGATCGGCGATAATCGCTAAACTCCGAGTAGGAGGTTGTCTGTCACTGTAGTTTTGTCTTAATATTCCCAAGGTGGAAGCTGAAGGCAGCAGCACGATTTCATGGTCTACTATTAAAGGCGGATTCCCATTTTCACCTGATTTTCCGGGGAGGGAAAGGGCAGCAAAGGGGAGGTAATTGAGAATGCCATCGCCAACAATTAGCAGGCGCTTTTGACCGAGTTGGGCAGCAACCGGCTGTAAGATAATTTGACTGATAGCATCGTTGGCTTGGGCGATTTGATTGGGGCTGTTTCGGGAACTTGGAGCTGTGACAGCATCGCGGAATTTTCTGGCATTTGTCTCGATGTCGGCAGCTTTTGGTAATTCATAAGTGGTGATGCTGGTTTTGGTGACAGCCCAGAGATAGCTGCGCTCTTTCCCTAGAGAATACTGGAGTAAAATTGTCTGATCATCGAGGATTTGTTGTTGAATTTGTGCAAGCGTTAGAGGTTGCGGTTGGGTGAGGGCTGCGTACCGGGGGCTAGTAGCGCGGATTTGTGTTTGAATGTCCTGATATTGTGCGATTAAAGTTTGCCGTTGTTGTTCTAATTCTGCTTCTTGGGTGGGAGTGTAGTTGGGGCGATTGAAAACTTCGACGCGCCGTTTTTCTAGGGCATCGAGTTGCTGTTGCACACTGCGTTCTCGCTGCAATAATTCAGGGGCGACACTTTGGCGAATATCGGCATTTGCTTCTTGCAGAAGTTCGAGGAGACTGCGGGCGCGGGAACGTTCGCTGGCTTCAAAGGCTTTGGTATCATAACCAGATTTGGGTTGCGTTTTGTGCAGTTGCATTAACAGATCAATGTAGAACTGGTAATAGTTTTGTACGGTGGCAAAGTATGAGGTGCGGAGTTCTGGGCTGGCAATTTTGGTGCGGAGGCTTTCAATAATTTTGAGGGAGGCTTCAATCTCAGTGAGAGCTTGGTTAAGATTACCATAGTCACGTTTGATAGTAGCAATACTATAGAGGGTAAGAGCTTCTAAGGAGCGATCGAGGGTGGCTTGAGTCAAAGGAAGGGATTGATTGAAATACTCTAATGCTTTCTCTTTGTTTCCTAATTCTGCGTAGCTCCTGCCGATACCTATTAGGCTGTAGGCTTCTCTTTGGCGATCGCTTGCTTCCCGGCTCAAAGAAAGAGACTGATTGTAATAGTTTAGGGCTTTTTGTTGGTCTTCTAATTCTGCGTATATGTTACCAATGCCAGTGAGGGTGCGAGCTTCTCCAGAGCGATCGCCTACTATGCGCTTGAGGATAAGGGATTGGTTAAAATATTCTAAGGCTTTCTCTTTGTCTCCTAATTCTGAGTAGGCAATGCCAATGCTGGTGAGAGTGGTTGCTGCTGAGGAGCGATCGCCTAGAGTCTGGAAAATTGGAAGGGACTGGCTGTAATACTCTAAAGCTTTCTGTTGGTCTCCCAATTCTGAGTAGACATGGCCAATGCTGATTAGAGTAACAGCTTGCCCAGAGCGATCGCCCACAGCTTGGTTGATGGGAAGAGACTGGCCGTAATGCTCTAGGGCTTTCTGTTTTTCTCCCACTTCTGAATAGACAATACCTATGTAGTTAAGGGTACGAGCTTCTTGTTCGCGTTCACCTATAGCCCGGAACAATTTAAGGGACTGGTTGTAAGAGTCTAAGGCTGTTTGTTTCTCTCCCAATTCTGAGTAGACTCTACCAGCAGAAATCAGGGCGAAGGCTTCAACAGAGCGCTCGCCTATTTCTCGACTGAGGGGAAGAGATTGGTTGTAATAATCTAGGGCTTTCTGTTTTTCTCCCAAACCTGAATAGACATTGCCAACGACGATCAAGGTGAAAGCTTGCCAACGGCGATCGCCTATTTCCTGGCTCAAAAAAAAGGACTGATTGTAATACTCTAGCGCTTTCTGCTGTTCTCCAAATTCTGCGTAGATCATGCCAATACCTAGAAGGTTGTAGGCTTCTTTTTGGCGATCACCTATTACCCGGCTCAAAGAAAGGGACTGATTGTAATAGTCCAGGGCTTTCTGTTTTTCTCCTAAAACTGAGTAGACTCTGCCGATGTTGGTGAGGGTGACAGCTTCCCCTGAACGATCGCCTATTGCCCGACTCAGGGGAAGGGACTGGCTGTAATACTCTAGCGCTTTCTGTTTTTCTCCCAAATCTGAGTATACTTTGCCGATGCTGTGGAGGGTGGTAGCCTCCCCAGCGCGACCGCCCCCGGCCCGAAACAGCTTTAACGCTTCTTCATATTTGGCGAGTGCTTTTCTTAAAGATTCCGCCGTCCCCTCCTGGTAAACTTGATCCGCTTCTTTCAAAGCTCTTTCAGCAGCAGCCGCCGCAGGATTGCCCTCGGACTGCTGCGATACCCCTTGACTAATTTTTATCGCACTGGGTGCAGCTACCGCCGGGACTCCTAGCAAAATCAGAGCACTTACAGCGAGTCCGTAACGCCCCCAAACCCAAAGTGTGATATTCATAAATACCTGCTCAAAGAAGACCTTGTTAACCGGTATCATAGTCGATCGCAGCTTATCAGGTGCGATTTCCCGGACTGCGTGCCGGTTACATCGGGAGCATATTGTGAAATTCCGCCGCTGCACGTAGTGCCACACCCTCCAAGGGCGATCGACCGCATCGGATTTGCCTCCGCGAAGATTAAAAGTCATAATTGTAATTTTTACGCTATTCTCTACTCAGTATTTTTAAATTAGCGATCGCTCCCAAACCTAGCATCTACTATTTTTTGATTTTTTATGAACGCCAACAAAAAACAATCCCACAAATCAATGTTTGTTTTTGCCCTGGGAATGCTCGGTGTGTTCCTCCTATCCTTAACTCTCCGCTTTGGGGAACTAGATCGATTTAACACTTTAGTAGAAGAAGGAAGAAGGAAGACAGTTGACTGTTGACTGTTGGCTGTTGTTCATGGCCAGCCCGATGCCCGATGCCCGTATAGGTTTTATCAGCAATTAATCGGACTTGATATCATAACGGTTTTTAAAATTTATCGCCATTCCCCCTGAAGCGTAAAAGCCGCCCAATAATAAGGAGAACGCCACTCTTCCTGCTTCAACATTTCCAGTTGCGCCGCCCTCAATGCTGCCGCTGGCGTTAACCCTTTTTGGAGCATTCCCTGATAGAAACTCGACATTAAATTAGCCGTTCCTTCATCATCCACATTCCACAAACTCACCACCACTCGCTGAGTCCCTGCATACATAAATCCCCGTGTCAATCCTACCATGCCCTCGCCTTGAACGATCGGCCCCATTCCGGTTTGACAGGCACTTAACACTACTAAATCTGCTGCTAATTTGAGATTGAAAATATCAGTAAGTCGTAGGAATCCGTTTAAAGGATTGCCCTTTTCATCTACCAGTGACAAGATGATTCCCGATAGTTCCGGGTTAGTGCTATTCGCTAAACCGTGAGTGGCAAAATGAATGATTTTATATTGGCTTAAGTTCTGACTGGTTGCTGCGGCGCGGCTGGCTTCAAAATCCAAAGATTCGGTGCGAGAATTAGCTGGTACTAACGCTTGAATGATTTGAGCTTCTTGGCGAGTAAATTTTAAACGGCTCAACTGTAAGTTATTGGCGCGGCTAGAGCGGCTTAAACCGAGATTTACTGATTCTATTGCTTGGGGATTGCCGCTATTAGACTGGGTTCTGACTCGTTCATCGTCACCGCTAAAAACTGGATCGGCGAGCATTGCTAAAGTCCGAGTTGGGGGTTGTCTGTCATTGTAGTTTTGTCTTAAGATTCCCAAGGTGGAAGCTGAATGCAGCAGCACAATTTCATGGTCTACAATTAAAGGCGGATTCCGATTTTTACCGGGTGTTTCGGGGAGCGAGAGGGCCGCAAAGGGAAGGTAATTGAGAATGCCATCGCCAACAATCAGCAGGCGTTTTTGAGCGAGTTGTGCTGCTACGGGCTGTAAAATAATTTGACTGAGCGTGTTGTTAGCTTCAGCAACTCGATCGGGAATGTTTCGGTAGCGCGGGTTAGTCACAGCATCGCGGAAATTGCGGGCCACTTTTTCGATGTCGGCACGTTTAGGCAATTCATAACTGGTGATACTGGTTTTAGTCACAGCCCAGAGATAGCTACGTTCTTTCCCTAGAGAATACTGGAGTAAAATTGTCTGATCATCGAGGATTTGTTGTTGAATCTGGGCCAGGGTTAAAGGTTGCGGTTGGGTGAGGGCGGCGTACCGGGGACTGGTGGAGCGGATTTGGGCTTGAATGTCCTGATATTGTCCTAGTAAAGTTTGTCGTTTTTGGTCTAATTCTACTTTTTCTGCGGGGGTATGATTGGGGCGGCTTAGAGTTTCGATTCGGCGTGTTTCTAAGGCATCGAGTTGCTGTTGTAAATTGCGTTCTTGCTGCAACAATTCCGGGGCAACACCTTGGCGAATATCGGCGTTTGCTTCTTGAAGAAGTTCGAGGAGGCTGCGGGCGCGGGAACGTTCGCTAGCTTGAAAGGCTTTGCGATCGTAACCAGAGTTGGGATTGGTTTTGTGCAGTTCCATTAACAGGTGAATGTAGAACTGGTAATAGTCTTGTACCGTGGCAAAGTATGATATGCGGAGCTCGTGGTTGGTAATTTTGGTGCGGAGGTTTTCGATTATTTTGATGGAGGTTTCAATGTCAGTGAGGGCTGCGATTAAATTGCCTCGATCGCCTTTGATATTAGCCATATTGTAGAGGGTGAGAGCTTCCCCAGGACGATCGCCCACAGCGCGAAACAGCGGCAGGGCTTGGTTAAAATATTCTTCTGCTTTCTGCTGTTTTCCCAATTCTGAGTAAGTAGTACCTGTATTGTTGAGGGTGAGGGCTTCTCCACGCCGATCGCCCGCTTTTTGTCTCAAATCGAGGGCTTGTTTGTAGTAGTCGAGGGCTGTTTGTTTTTCTCCCAAATCTGAATAGACTAAGCCAATATTGGTAAGGGTAGTTGCTTCCTTAACCCGATCGCCCATAGCGCGGAATAAGGGAAGGGCTTGGTTGAAATACTCTTTTGCTTTCTGTTTTTCTCCCAAATCGTTGTAGGCTAAGCCGATGTTGTTGAGTGTGGTGGCTTCCGCAGTGCGCTCGCCCAAAGATGTGTCGCTGTTTGCGGGTAGGTTCGAGATGTTGCTGAGGTTGATACTTGCTTCAGGGCGATCGCCCATTTCCCGAATTAGGGAAAGGACTTGGTTATAGTAGTCGATGGCTTGCTGTTTCTCTCCCAAAGCATAGTAGACGGCGCCAATGTTGTTGAGGATGACGGCTTGTTTAGGGCGATCGGCTACAGTCTGATTCCAAGAAAGGGCTTGCTTGTAGTAGTTCAGGGCTTGCTGTCTGTCTCCTAATCTATTAGTAATGAAGCCCATTTGATGAAGCGTGTAAGCTTCCTTCTCCCTATTTCTAAGCATTTGATAAAGCGAACGCGCTGCATCAAATTTTTGCAATGCCTCCTGATAAGATGCTGCTGTTTCGCGATCGAATAGTCGCCTAGCTTCCTGAACCAATCGCTCGGCTTCATCTGTTTTTTGATTTAATAGTTGTTTGTTTTTCTGAATTAATCGCTCGGCTTCCCCATCCGGGATTTGATTTCTACTGATATCGAGGGTTGTCAGATTTACCAATCCCGCTAAAGGTTTGGCATCTGCGATTTGATTTGTACTGAGGTCTAGGGCGGTCAGATTTGTCAATCCCGCTAAAGGTTTGACATCTGCGATTTGATTTGATGCGAGAAAAAGCAGTATCAGATTTGTCAATCCCGATAATGGTTTTACATCTGCGATTTTATTCCCACTCAAATAAAGAAAATTTAACTCAGTCATTCTCGATAAAGGTGTCACATCTACAATTTGATTTGATGCGAGGGACAGCCCTGTTATATTAGTCAATCCAGCTAAAGGTTTTACATCTACGATTTGATTGGCTTCGAGGAAAAGCTCTGTCAAATTAGTCAGTCCCGATAATGGCTTCACGTCTGAGATTTGATTGAAATTGAGGACGAGAAATCTCAGATTAGTCAGTCCCGATAAGGGTTGCACATCTGTTATATTATTTAAACTGAGGTTGAGCTTTCTCAGATTCGTGAATTTTGATAAGGGTTTGATATCGACTATTTGATTGCGAATTAGGGAAAGTTCTGTGAGATTAGTCAGGGTTTTTTGAGCGCGCTCGCACTCTTGTGTTTTTGCTTTTGATAGCAACACCTCCACCGTATGTCTGGTTTCAGGGGGCAAATTCTCTTTGTTGGTACAGAAATCAGCAAAACTTTCAAATGTCTGGGGATTTGGCGCGGCGGCAGATCCCATCAGGATAGTCGCACCTACAGCTAAGCCCCAACGCCCCCAAATCGAAAGTATGGGATTCATAAGCACTCGCTAAAAAAAGACATGATTAGCTGCTATCATAATCTATCGCACCTTGTGATGCACCCTTTTCCTTCCTGCTTGCCAATTAGATCGGGAGCATTTGGTGAAACAATAGTCCCTCCTCGTTCTCGCTGCACTCTCCAAGGATTATTAGAAACCGGGTTGTTCCAAAAAACCTGGTTTATCCTAAAAAATTAGGTTTCGGCACAAGTCCTATTTTACGTTAGTCTCAACTCAGGAATTTTAAATTAGCGATCGCCCTCAAATCTAGCATTTACTATTTGCTGCTGTTTTATGAAAATCAACAAAAAACAATTCAACAGATATACTTTAGTTTTTTGCTTAGGAATGTTCGCTGTGTTCCTATTTTCCTTAATTCTGCGATTTTGGGAACTGGAGCGATTTAATACCTTAGTATTTGACGAAGTTTACTACGCTAAATTTGCCAACAATTATCTCACAAAAACTCCCTTTTTCAACGCTCACCCGCCTCTGAGCCAGTACATAATTGCGATCGGCATTTGGATCGGTACTCATCTTCCTTTCGGCAAAACAGCCGTCAACAGTATGGCTGGCTCCCTGCTTTCCCCTTGGGATTACCGCTGGCTGAATGCTCTCACGGGTTCCTTTATTCCGCTAGTTGTGGGAGTCCTGGCTTATCAGCTAGTTCCGCGCCGCACATTTGCTTTTATTGCTGCTTTATTTATCGCCTGCGACGGTATGTTTTTAGTTGAGTCTCGCTACGCGCTGAACAACATTTATCTGGTTTTATTTGGAATTTTAGGTCAGTTATTTATTTTAAAAGCCGTAGAAGCAGAAGGCAAAAAGCGCTGGCTTTGGCTGGTACTCGCCGGAATAGGTTTCGGCGCATCTGCGGCTATCAAATGGAACGGATTGTGGTTTCTTTTCGGTACTTATCTGATTTTAATCTGTGCTTGGGCAGTTCGTTTTATCCAGGGGAACAGAGGAAATGAAGAACAAAGCCGCGAGGTAGATTCACCTCTAATTCCTGCCGAAAGTCCCGTACAAAAACTGACTAAACTCAATTTTATAGAACTCTGCTTGAGTCTAGCTATTATTCCTATTCTAGTTTACAGCATCTCTTGGATTCCTCACCTGTACTTTAATCCAACTCCCAATTTCTGGCAGATGCAAACGGAGATTTTGACTTATCACCAGCGGATTAAAAGCGGCCCTGATGTACATCCTTATTGTTCCACGTGGTACAGTTGGCCTTTGATGCTGCGCCCCATAGTTTACTTCTACAAAACTGCTAGCAGCAATGCCCAACCAGATCCGGAGTTGCCGCCTTTACCTGAAGGTGCAACTCAGGCAATTTTTGACGTTCACGCAATGGGAAACCCATTGCTTTGGTGGCTGTCAACCTTAGCTTTACTGCTAGTAATAGGAGTTTTAGTTCACCGGATTTTGGTGTGGCTGCGAACGCGCAGCGAGGCTTCTTTTGACACGATAGAACAGCAGCGGCCGATTTTGTTTCCGCCGACTGCTGAAATGTGGCTGGGGTTATATTTAATAGTTAATTGGGCCGCTAATTTGCTGCCTTGGGTGAAGGTCACTCGCTGCATATTTTTGTACCATTATATGGGCTGTTCTGTGTTTGCAGCCTTAGCACTTGCTTGGTGGGTTGACAGGTGGCTGCACAGCCCTCAAACTCGACTCCGAGGCATGGGGGTAACAATTATTTTTCTGATTTTGGGTGCTTTTATTTTCTGGATGCCTATATATTTGGGACTGCCTTTGTCGCAAATGGAATGGAAAATTCGGATGTGGCTGCCGTCTTGGGTTTAAGTTAGAAATAATTCCTTTATTAACGGGCAAAATGCCCGTTCCACAAGAAAATTAAGTTTTGTGGAACAGGCAAGATGCCTGTTCCTAACCAAGGTGCAAGATGTAAGTTATAACATTTATGACAAAGGTGAGTTTGAAAAAGCGAGAATTATTTTTGATAGAGAGCTCGATAAACTGGTTCGCCCCGTTTCAGAGTAGCAATTTCTCTTTCAGTAGCCACAGGTAGGGGATTTTCTGCTAGCCAGTTGTCGCCGTTTTGACGTTTAAAACTAGGGTGAGATGAAAAGCGATCGCACATTTCCCTTTCTACTTCTTCAATATCTGACTGAATAAACACTTCGCCGCCAATTGCCAGATAAGTTGCCAATTCATTAACTAATTCCTGCTGCACCACCCGGCGTTTGTGGTGCTTTTTCTTGAACCACGGATCTGGAAATTGAATGCTAACTCGCTGCAAAATACCTGCGGGTAAAGTTTCTAAAATTGGTTTCAGGGAACTATTCGCATTGCAAAACAAATAGTGCAAATTTGTCAAGCCTTTTTCGTCCCGCCAAAGATTCGCCTCCTCTACCAGAGGTTCCCGAATTTCTAATCCTAGAAAATTCCAGTCTGTTTGGATTTGGGCCATGTGCCACAAAAACCGTCCTCTGCCGCAGCCGATATCTAAATGCAGCGGTAAATTTAAGTCGGCATAGATTTTAGTCCAATCCGGGGGACTTGCAGATGCTTGATATCTAATTGATAGGGGATTTACGTGTTCCCGCACTCTTACTCTTGCCAATTTTGCTGTCTCCTGAATGTATTTTTTAACCGCTGATGAGGGCAGATAAACGTGGATTTACGCCGATAAATATTGATTTTTGCGATGTTGTCTAAGACTTTTTAGTTAATGAGCAATTAAAAAATGTCCCTCTGCAATTTTTAGTTGCTCATTATTGCATTAGGCTTCTGGTTCAATGCCTGCTGCTCTTAATTGGGCGGCTAATCTTTCGGATCGTTCTCGTTCTTGTTCGGCTTGCTGTTGAACGATATCCCTTTGCTGCCGTTCCCTTTCTACCATCTCTGCTCCCCACAATAACATCTCTCCGCTCTCATCCCACCACCGCAACCAATATCCGGTTCTTTCAGCTTTTGTTCCCTGCCAAACCCCCAGAAATAACCCCACTCCTGCAATCCAATAATGACCATTTAAATCTGGTTGTTGTACTTGATACTTTCCTGATGAATCCAACTGGTACATTTCTAGAAATCCACTGGCTGGTTCAAAAAGAGCATATATTGGTACTCGCAATACTTGCTCGTAAAAAAACCATTTGCCGGGGGGATAAGTTTGTTTACTAGAATATTCATCGTTGGGACTAGCTGATAAAAATTCCATCACGATCGCCGGAATTTCCCCTTCTAAGTTGGGAGTGTAACTGCGGCGAATTTCTTGACTAGAAAGCGGCTGGACGTTGCGGGCATAAAACCAATCTGGAGCTTTGATAACTAGCTTGCTATCTACTGTGGCACAAATGCCCATATTTGGGGCAATTAATATTCCTGCTTCTATTAGCCCCGCGATTTCTAAGATTTCTCGCAAGGCGGCAGCGAGCAAGGGCTGGTCAATATTTTCCACAGGTTCCTCGTCTAAAATGAAATCGTCTGGCAATTTTTCCCAGGTAATGTTTAAGTCGGCTGTACTGACTGTCATTGTATTTCACCTCTGAATGAGATTACTGGAGCGCTGCTCGCAATACTTCGCGATGAAAGAGCGATCGCTCTACTATAAATTTTATCCTGTCTGGAGATAAGGCGTCGCCGTTAGCATAGTGTTCCATCCAGGTTTTGCTAATTAAATAAGGATCGTCTGGCAATTCTGATAACAAGTATCCTGGCATTTCTAGCTCTTCCATTAACTGGCTTACTTTCGGATCGTAGCTGAGGGCAAAACAGCGGCATTCTTCGGATGCTGCCATAATTAAACTGTGGTAGCGCATCCCGATCGCCATTTCGACTCCCCGGAACACTCCTTTTAATTTTCTCGGATCGTCTAAACTGAGAATGCGGCTCGTTTTGGGCAAGGCTTCGTGTAAATGTTTCGCAATTTCTAAGTCGTGAGACGCTTGAAAAGGCAGCAGCAAAATTAAGGTGCGAGTTGCTTTTTGAAAGTCAACTAAAGCTTGAGTTAAGATTGACAAACGGGCAGGAGTTAGTGTAGAATGAGAACGCAAACAAACAGCAACTCTGGGTGCTGGTAAATCCCACAAACCCGACACGGGAGAATTCTCCAAAGCCCACACGGGATCGGGCGCTAAAGTAAAGGGAATTTTCCAATCTGCAAGTAAAGTAGCTGAACCTTTATCGCGCACGCTGACGGCGGTGCATCCAGCAAAACAGCGCTGAGATAACTTGCGAGTGATTTCGCGCTTTAAAGGGCCAATTCCCTGGGCCCAGGCAACAGTTTTTAAGCCCATCCGCTGCGCTAATCCCATCAAACCCCCATAATAGAAAGGGCTCGCAATGCTAGTAGTGTCTTGGATTAAACTACCACCGCCCCAGATTAGGGCCTCGGAGGTGCGGAGTGCTTCGAGAACTTGGAACGCATTCATGCGATCGCGCGCAGCTACCCCGTACCGCTGATTTGTCTCGACAGGATTGCCAGACAGGACGATCGGCGTCACCCCATCTGGTAACATTTGCAGTAGCGATGCCAACAGCGCCTCGTCGCCGCCGTTGCCTTTACCGTAATAGCCGCACAAAATTGCTCGCATTTCTACTCTTTTCTTTGTTTGTGATGGGGAATCTAACTATTTTAGATTTTAGATTTTAGATTTTTTTGATATTTGAGATTTGATCCTACTACCAAAAAAATGCTACTGTCAGCAAGCTTCAAGGCTTTACGTCATCAGTCAGCTCAAATCGCAAATCTAATAAAATCTCAAATCGTTAATCTAAAATTGTATGACGCATCATACTTTATATGACAGTTGCGTAAGTCCCGATAGATAAATCTTTCATGTTCGTTCACAATACAAAAAATGCACGCTTTGTCAATTCCCACCTGGATTATTCACGTCTCTAGCGTCGTCGAGTGGATTGCCGCCATCTGGTTAATTTGGACTTACGGCGAAGTCACTCAAAACCGAGCTTGGTGGGCCCTTTCCGCCGCAATGCTGCCCGCTCTTGTCAGCGCTATGTGTGCCTGTACATGGCACTATTTTGACAACTCTCCCGCCCTAGAATGGATCGTTACCCTGCAAGCGGCGATGACTCTCATTGGCAATTTTACTCTATGGGCGGCGGCTTGGTGGATTTGGCGATCGGCTCAGCCAGCAGAGAAAATTTAAAGATTTAAAAAAGGGAGAAACTAATTGAAAAATAGCACTATTTGGGTAAAATTTGCGGCGAGTTTGCTTTTGTTGACAGCCGGATTTTTGCTTCCCAGCAAAGCCAGCAACACTTCCTTGCAACTCGCCCAACAGCCTAACTGCAAAAGTCCTCAAACTACACAGGAGCAGAATACCTGTTCCAGTCAAGAGTTTCAGGCAGCAGACAGAAAACTCAATCAAGTATATCAGCAACTTCAGCCGAAACTCAACAGCAAACAAAAGCAAAGATTGATAGTAGCACAGCGTAGTTGGCTCAAGTTTAGAGATGAATCTTGCAATTATGAAATGGGACAGTTTGAAGGTGGAACTTTGGCTGCTTCTACCTACGGTTATTGCAGAGCGAGGGTGACACAAGAACGGGTTAAAGACTTGGAGCGTTATTTGCAACAAGCAAGTTTGTAAAAGTTCGATCCCTATTTAGGGAGGTACACACTGCTAACCCTACGATATAGAACTATTGTTTTGTAGCACGTACCTAGTTAGCGAGAGAATTAGTAGCAATTAAACCTGCCTCAGTCAACAAGTGATCGAGACTGTCAACCAGTCCATCAAGACAATGTAAAATTTGGCGGTCGCCCGCAGGTAACGAAACATAATTAGTTAGACTGTGAATCTGGCTGTCCACATCTTCCGGCAATTTTGAACACAAAGCTGTGGCCCTTTCTACGAGACGTTTTTCGCCCGAATGAGGGATAAAATTAATAGCAAAAACAATATCAAAATAACTGCTTAAAAAAGCTGCTGTTCGATGGATAATACTTACTAAATCGCGGCGCAAAACAGCGGATTCTAGCTGGTGGCGAAATGAAAAAATCTGGTGGCGCAAAATCGGATAATTTTTGGCAATTATAGCTTGACGGAGTTGTTCGGGATAAGGTCGATCGACATTGGCTTGAAATTGCTGAAGCCAACCGTCTCTGTCATACAATGATACTGAGGTGAGAACGTTCCACCAAAAACAGGTTGAATAACCTACGGATGCTTGATGTTTGACCAGGACGCGCTCGAGTTCTTCTTCGATCCATTCGGGCTTGGGGTACATAATATCTATACCGCAGCCAGTGTTAATATCTATCCACTCGTCCCCGGGTTCCCAAAATTGATTGTTGATGGCGATGCGATCGGAAAATTGTCTCGCTATCGCCTCCCGTATGTCAACAGGAATATCCTCTTCAACATACACGTAAAAATCAAAATCCGACGACTCATCCGTAACTATAGTTGTTCGAGAACCTGCTAAAACCACCGCTACAACTTGAGGCAAACTGCTAAAATGCTCGCCAATAGTTTGAGCCAGCGGGGGAATTTCTTCGAGAGCTAGTTGATAATTGTGCAGCATTTAATTACCTGGTTAGCTACTTAAAAAATAACAGCAAATGCTTAACTGTAGCACTCAATATTTTAATCCATAACCTTGCACTCGTAACTCAACAATTGATAATTGTTAACAAATATGGCAGAGGCGAACTGATGCGCTGCTACAACATCAGACCCCCAACCTAAACCAGCTCAAAAGTGATATAAAATTTTGTTTTTTATTTTACGCTTTGACACGGCAATGGTGTAAAATCTAAATTCTCAAATCTTATATTTTAAATCCCTATGTCCTTCGTTGGTTTGCACATTCACAGCGATTATAGCTTACTAGATGGGGCTTCTCAGCTACAACAGCTCGCAGAACGGGCGGTGGAATTGGGGATGCCCGCGATCGCCCTTACAGACCACGGGGTGATGTACGGCGCCATCGAGCTAATCAAAGTTTGCCGAAATAAAAATATTAAGCCGATTATTGGCAACGAAATGTATGTCGTCAACGGCGACATTGAAGTAAAAGTTCGAGGTAGAAGAAAATACCATCAAGTTGTTTTAGCTAAAAATACCCAAGGTTATAAAAACCTCGTCAAACTAACCACAATTTCCCACTTAAAGGGAATGCCTGAAAGAGGTATTTTTGCCAGACCTTGCATCAACAAGGAACTGCTAAAACAATACTCCGAAGGTTTAATTGTCACCAGTGCTTGTTTGGGCGGCGAAGTTCCGCAAATGATTCTGCAAAACAAACTAGATACTGCCCGCGAAGTAGCCACATGGTATAAAGAAGTATTTGGAGAAGATTACTATTTAGAAATTCAAGACCACGGTTCTCCGGAAGACCGGATTGTTAATGTTGAAATCGTCAAAATTGCCCGCGAACTCAAGATTAAAATAATTGCCACCAATGATTCTCACTATATTTCCTGCAACGATGTAGAAGCACACGATGCTTTACTCTGCATTAACACCAACAAACTGATTGAAGAAGACAAGCGGATGCGCTACAGCGGCACTGAGTATTTGAAGTCCGCAGACGAGATGGCGCAACTGTTTCGAGACCATTTGGACGATGAAACAATCAAAGAGGCGATCGAAAATACCCTAGAAGTCGCAAATAAAGTATCGAGATACGAGCTCACAGGAGAAGCTCGAATTCCCACAATTCCAATTCCCCCAGAACATACAGCCGATACTTATGTAGAAGAAATATCCTGGCTGGGACTCTTGGAACGCCTCAAAGCCCGCACCAGAAATGAAATCCCCCCCGTCTACAAACAAAGACTAGAATACGAACTGAAAATGCTTCAGCAGATGGGCTTTTCGGAATACTTTTTAGTAGTTTGGGACTACATAAAATATGCTAGAGACAATGATATTCCAGTAGGGCCAGGACGCGGTTCTGCCGCAGGTTCTCTAGTTGCCTACGTCCTCAAAATCACCAATATAGACCCCGTACACCACGGACTACTATTCGAGCGATTTCTCAATCCTGAACGAAAATCCATGCCAGATATTGATAGCGATTTCTGCATAGAAAGGCGGGATGACATGATTAAATACGTTACTGAAAAATATGGTAGCGACCGCGTAGCGCAAATTATTACTTTCAACAGAATGACATCAAAAGCTGTCTTGAAAGATGTTGGCAGGGTGTTAGGTATTCCCTACAAAAAAGCCGACGAAATGGCAAAATTAATTCCCGTGTCCCGGGGAAAACCGGAGAAACTTAAAGTGATGATTTCCGATGACACACCTGCACAGGAATTTAAAGACAACTATGAAAATACAATTTGCATCAATGAAGAAACAGGGACCGAAGTCCCAGTTCGTCAGTGGATTGACATGGCAATTCGCATTGAAGGAACGAACAAAACCTATGGCGTTCACGCAGCAGGTGTGGTAATTTCTTCAGAGCCGTTGGATGAACTTGTACCGCTGCAAAAGAATAATGAGGGTGCTGTAATTACCCAATATTTCATGGAAGATTTGGAATTTTTGGGGCTGCTGAAAATGGACTTTTTGGGATTGAAAAATTTAACAACGCTCCAGAAAACTGTTGATTATATTAAGCAAACCCAAAATCTAATTGTAGATCCAGAAATGCTACCTTCTGATATAGAGCGCAGAGCTCAAGAGACTTTTGCCCGAATCAAAAAGTTACCAAATGATGTAGATAAAACTTATAGACTTTTAGAAAGAGGAGATTTAGAAGGTATTTTTCAGTTAGAATCCTCTGGAATGCTGGATGTAGTGAAAAAACTCAAACCTTCCTGTCTGGATGATATTTCTTCTATTTTGGCACTTTACCGACCTGGGCCGCTGGATGCAGGTTTGATTCCTCAGTTTATTGACTGCAAGCACGGTAAAACAGTTGAGTACGATCATCCGCTATTAGAACCGATTTTAAAAGAGACTTACGGAACGCTTTGCTTTCAAGAGCAAATTATGCGGATGGCTCAAGATTTGGCAGGCTATTCTTTGGGGCAAGCTGACTTGCTGCGGCGTGCAATGGGCAAGAAGAAAGCTGATGAAATGCAGAAGCAAAAAGAAACGTTTATCGACGGCGCAACTAAGAATGGAGTCAGTCAAAGAATTGCTGATAAACTGTTCGCGCAGATGCTGCAATTTGCGGAATACTGTTTTAATAAATCCCATTCAATGGCTTATGCCTATATCACGTATCAAACTGCCTATTTAAAGGCGAATTATCCTCTAGAATACATGGCTGCACTGCTGACTGCTAACAGAGGCGATCAGGATAAAGTACAGAAATATATTGCCAATTGTCTCAAGCTGGGTATTGAGGTTGAGCCGCCAGATGTTAATAGCTCTGAACTTACTTTTACACCGCTTCCCAAACAGATGACTGGTTCTGCAAAAGATAAAATATTGTTTGGAATTTCTGCTGTTAAAAATGTGGGAGAAGCGGCGATTGAAAATATTTTGGCAGCGAGGCACGAAGGGGGTAAGTTTAAATCGCTGCCGGATTTGTGCGATCGCGTAAATCTCCATTCTGTCAACCGCCGCGCTTTAGAAGCATTAATTCAATGCGGTGCTTTTGATAAAATTGAAAACAACCGCAAGCAATTAGTAAACGACCTCGAAGGAGTGATGAAATGGGCGCAAGAGCGCAAAAGAGACCGAGAAAGCGGGCAAGGTAATCTCTTTGACTTGTTAGGTACGAATAGCTTTGGTAAGTCGGTTAATACCTATGAGTCTGCACCTAAATCTAAATTGGTACCAGATTATGACAAACAGGAGAAATTGCGTTTAGAAAAAGAATTGCTGGGCTTTTATGTATCAGAACATCCCCTAAAGTTTCTCATGCAAGTAAACCAAGACCCCGATGTAGTGACTCTCGAACAGTTAGCAGAGAAAAAGGGGAAAGTATCAGTTATTGTCATGCTCAGCGCTATCAAAATGGTAGTGACCAAAAAAGGCGATGCGATGGCTATTTTGCAGTTAGAAGATTTGACACATCAAATAAAAGCTGTTGTGTTCCCCAAGGCTTACGAACAAGTGAAGCCTTACATTGTAGAGAATGCTATCTTACAGATTAGTGGAAAAATTGAGAAAGATGGGGAGGAAATTCAGATAATTGTAGACACGGCCAAGCCGGTGGAAACAGTACAGGTTACAGAGGAAATCGAGAGGGTTCAACCGGAAACACCAAACTCTTGGGCGACGGAACCGGAAACACAAAACTCTTGGGCGGCGCAACCGGAAACACAAAATTATTGGCCGGCGGAACCAGTCAACATTGTACGATCGACAAAACCTGTCGAAGTTGTAGAAATGGTGATTGTCAAGCTGACACCGCAGCAAATACAAGACGGCAAAAAACTCAATTCCCTCAAAGCTATTTTGCAAGAACTTTCCAATCGGGGAGAAGGTGCTAGCGTTTCTGTGGGAGGAATTGTTGTCGGTGAATATTCCTGTCAACCCGTTCGCATTAACTCTCAATTGTGGGTGCAAGATGGCGAGGGAACTGTTAGCCGTCTTAAGTCGGCTGGATTTGATGCTTGGGTTTTTCCTCTAGGCAATCGCGGGGATGCTGCGGTGTTTCGAGAAATGCGATCGCAACTTAATGTACATTCTTGGGCCAGTCGTTTACTTGACACTGACACCGATCACCTTCACAAGTATGTCAATTATCTCGCCCAACTAAACAAACGCGCGCCAAATTAACACTTCGCCGCCATCCCCACCGGTGACTAAAGTTTGACCGTCAGGACTAAAAGCCACCGGATTGCACCCAGCAAGAGAGCACAAACATTCTCCTGTTTCCAGGTTCCAGAGTTTAACCGTGCCGTCTCGACTGCCGCTAGCCATAGTTTCGCGATCTGGACTAATCGCCACCGAAATCACCGCATCAGAATGCCCGCTCAAAGTATTAATCAATTCCCCTGTATCGGCATTCCACAATTTAACAGTAGTGTCGGCACTTCCACTGACAATCGTCTTTCCATCTTGACTAAATGCGATCGCATAAACCCAATCTGAATGACCGACAAAAGTCCGTATACTCTCCCCAATACCTACAAGCCACATCTTGATAGTTGTGTCAGCACTGCCGCTGGCAAGCATCATACTTTGAGGGCGAAAACTAACAGATAAAACCTTGTCAGAATGTCCCGAAAGTTTTTGAACCAATTCTCCATTGCGCTGGTTCCACAATTTAATACTCTGGTCGCCGCTGCCACTCGCAATCGCTCCCGAGTCGCAACTAAAAGCCACCGAGTACACGGAGCCGTAGCGGTGGCTGTACGGCGAACCAAAATCGCTATAAAATTCGCGAATCATCGCCTTTTTATCCAGCTTCCACTCAATAACTTTTCTGTCAAAACTGCCGCTAACCAGCATTCTCCCGTCGGGGCTAATTGCCACAGCATCAACCGTTGCGGAATGGCCGAAAAAAGTATGGATGAATTCACCTGTTTGCAGGTTCCACAGCTTAATTGTTTTATCGTCGCTGGCGCTCGCGAGAATATTGCCTTGAGGATTAATAACCACAGCATTAACCGGGGCTGAATGGCCTTGGAGAATGCGCTCGCACCGCCAGTTATTAGACGACAATAACCTCGGATTGCCAGCGGATGGCACAACATGAATCTTCTGGGGCGGCGCGGCCGAGACTGCGGTTGCTGTATTTGGCTGCGAGTTAGTTACTGGCGAATTAATAGCGATTTTGGTGGGCGAATTATAACTAATTTGAGAGCGGGGATATTGCCCAAAATTTACCAAGTCTTGCAATACTTCAGCAGCGGATTGATATCGCTCTCGTACCGAATCTTTGAGCAATTTATTCAAAATAGTTGCTAATTTTTGGCTGACTTTTATGCCTTTTTGCGCCAAGTGCGATCGCCAAATCCATTTGCATTCCAAAGCATCGAACAAATCCTTCAATACCGCCCCAGTTAGCAGGTGAATGCAGGTAACGCCCAAACTATAAAGGTCGCTCGCCGGATACGCCTTGCCACTGCGAATTTGTTCGATCGGCGCATAGCCAGCAGTTCCAGTTATCGTCCCAGTTTGCGCCTCAGAAAGGCCGGTAATGTGCTTAGCAACTCCAAAATCTACTAGCACAAACTGACCCCCCCTGGCCTTCCCCTGTACAGCAGGAGATTCAGCGACAATTAGCCCTTTCATACCAGCAGAAGATTGAGGTAAATTTGCCCCTCCTTTTCGTTTACCAGGAGTCGAGCTGGGATATCCCGCCGCCCACAAGGTTTGGGGAGTTCTCCGCACAATATTTTCCGGCTTAATATCCCGATGAATCACCTGCTGCTCGTGAACAAATTGCAAAACAGGCAACAAATTGATCAACAATTCCCAAATCTGTTCCTCGCTAAAAGCTCCCTGCTGCTGCAACTCCTGAAACAAATTATTTCCCTCGATTAACTCTTCCACAAGATAGAGACGTTTGGCTTGTTCAAAAGAAGCCAGCAAACTTGGAATCTGCGGGTGTTCTCCGAGTTCGTGCAACCGGTGAGCTTCTTGTTTGAACAGTGCAGTTGCCTTTTCTAATTCCGCTTTTTCTTGAACTTGGGGGAAAAATTGTTTGATGGCGCAGGGAGTTTTCAACCTATCTTCATCGACAGCTAAAAAAGTTCTGCCAAATGTTCCTTCACCGATAGGTTGAATGGCGCGGTAACGCTCTTTCAGTAGCAATTTAGAGCCGCACGCCAGACAAAAATTGGTTGAGTCAGCATTCTGCGGCTTTTGGCAATGGGGATTGAGGCAATAGCTCATCTTTTTTCCGGCCTGGAGATTCCCACCACAGCTAAACTTAGCAACATGGTAGTCTGTTTCCACTCACGCCCAGAGCACCATTCTCGATAATACCTGAGAAACTCGCTTTCTTAACCCAAAATCTCGGCTCTCAGGTTGAGCCCGTGGCAAGAAACCAAGGTGAGGACACTAGAAGTGCTTGATGTGAGTTTCCATATATTCTAATGCTTTCTTAAAATTTGGCAGGTTGGCGGCTCACAAACTGGTATGTCAACAGTTAACGGGTAATTGCAGCTATTCGGGAGCATTTCTGCCCAGAACAAATACAAGGCTGAGACGATCCCGGCTATTCTCCCCCGTCTAAAAGACCCTCTGGCTCCTCGCCGCCCTTCTGTGAGGATTCTTTGGCTTTAATCACCGCTTCTCTAAACCCTAAAACTAATAAAATATTGGCAAGTGTTAAGAAAAATTCCGCAGAACCGTGCAGCCAATCGACATTTGCTAAGGATTCGTTGTAGGCCACTTTTGCGTAAATTGCGGCGGGAATCGTCACAGCCACAAAAACGAGAGTGCCGTAAAATCCCATCAGAGCTAAACGGGGTGTTTTTCCCGAGCGAGTCAAAAACCAGAGAAATCCCAAGTAGGGAAATAGAGACAGAACAAATAAAGTTTCTTTGGAAATCATTAGTAATTGGCGAGCGACCAGATACTATGATAAATTAAAAGCTCAAAAATTAGTGTGAATATTTTTTAACTTTTAATGTTTAGTTTTTAATATTTAATTAGACAGATGCACCCGTTTCTATCGAACCGCTATAGAATCACCCAAGACCATAGCTCTTAACCCAAGCCGCAGCAGGTTGGCGTTATTCAAAAACCCTCACCCACGCGGAGACAAAACCCGTAACTTTTCCCCTAACACCGTTTTTACCATAACACATTTTTCACCGTGCCAGTCTGTTAATTGTCCCTCACTCCAAAGCTACCCAGCAATTAGAAATAGAGACTGTTCCAAAGTTTTTTGTCTGCTAGGCATCAAGCAAGCATCGTTCAAAAGCTCTAAATCCAAGCCGTTATTTCTATCTTCTGCCAGAATTTCTTTCAGCTTAGCATCAAAATCAAAACACGGGCCGCAATCCCAAACTTTGAGTTCCAACCGTCGGTTAAACACCCTAATTTCCAGTTGAACAGGAGTTTCTACTGGCAGATTTTTGTGAGCGTGGCGAACTGCATTAGTGAAACCTTCAGCCAACGCCAACTGAAAGTTCCACCAAACTTCCTTGGGGAGCGATATATCTTTCAACTGTTCAAACCACAACAAAACTTGAGTTAAAGCATTGACATCTGTGTTGACTTGCAGGCTAATATGTTGAATACAAGTTTCATGCAGCTCTTCTTCCTGCTCTGTTTCAGTCTGCCAATCCCAGGTGTTTAATAAATTCATTAACCCATCTAAAACGCTAGCTTTTTTTATATTTTGGGAGCGATTGCGACCTTCTACTTCGTAACTTTTGCTCAGGGACAAACAATTTCGATTGTCGAGAGTCCGGGTGTAACTGATCTCGTCTGCAATCTGCCACATGAGTTTGATCCCCCTGCCGCCTTCTGCAAGTTGATCTATGCTGTTCGACATCTATTTTCCTCGTTTGAAAGTATTAGCTGTACCCTATTTTCCCACCCGCCGAGACATTTGGTACTTTTTTTATACTTACTTGCTCGGTATTATTTCGGGGATCATACAAAAATGCTATCTTTTTGAGAGAAGGCAGCGCATCAGCAATATGTCTTAAGAGTCTAAGCCAATTGGCTTATTTACCTATCGCCTGTACGGAGAACGATCGCCCTCGGCAGCAAAATCCAACTGCATCGCTTACAAATACTTATCCGTTGTCGGAGTCGGCAACTTGTCGCAGCCGTCGCCAGCTCCAGAATCCCTGGTATTTAGCGCCTCCGGCCGTTCGCCGCTCGCTGCCACGGAGCCTTGATTTGCTGGCTTTCATCCCCAACGCCTAAGTAATATCCGTGAGCGCGATCGAACCTTACACCGTCGATTCACGTCAATCCACTAGACTAGGACTTACGCAAACAACCCAGTTTCTGCTTAGAATACTGGGTTTGACAGCGAGGAATTAACGAGGAAACCGGGTTTTTGGTCTCCCGCACGTAAGTCCAGCAGACAAATCGGTGATGAAAGGCAGTTACAGGACTTACCCAGACTATGACCAAAATCAAACTGAAAATTCTGACTGCAGCGATAATGCTACTCCCATTTTGCGCCGCACTTCCCTTACCAGCTCAAAATGTGTCTCTAGTCAAGCGGCTGCTAGAAACCAGAGGATGTCCCGGATGCGACTTATTTGGCGCTTCCTTGAGCCGTGCAGATTTGTTTGGGGCTTCCTTGAGCCGCGCCACTCTCAGCAGGGCCGACTTAGTTGATGCTGACTTGACTGCGGCTGACTTAATGGAAGCTAATTTAAACAACGCCAACATGAGAAACGCCTTTTTGGCCGACGCCGACCTCAGCAAAGCCGACATGAGCAGGGCCGACATCAGGGGAGCTAACTTAGAAAATGCTAACCTCAGCGAGAGTTTTCTGCGAGACGCATCCCTCCAGTTGGCTAACTTAAAATGCAGTAATTTGAGCGCCGCTAAACTAAGTAGAATCGACCTGAGAAATGCCGATTTAAGCGGTGCAAATCTCAGCGGTGCAGACCTCCAAGAAGCCGATTTAAGCGGTGCAAATCTCAGCGGTGCAGACCTTAGATCTGCCGACTTGAGGGATGCAAGATTGAACAAAGCTAATCTCACAGATGCCAATCTCTGCGGGGCCCGGATGCCGAACAGAAAAATATCTCGGCGAGGCTGCGAAGTTAAGAAAGAACAAGCGATAAGCACGAACAATTACTGCAATTACTGCTATGCCTTGAATGACTGGTGGCTGAATGTATTAAGGTTGCAGTAAGCGGTATCATCGGGATAACTGCTCCGCTTTAGATATGTACTGTTAGAAATGCGAGCAGGCGGTACAGATATCAAACTTAACCTGTTACCGCCAGTAGCTTTTATCTACTTTGAAGAACCTAAAAATTGGCTCAGTATTTGCAGATATTCTGCGCCCCCGATCTGTGCCACATTAGTGTGACCTCCCTCAGGGACTATGTAAAGCTGTTTGGGCTCAGGTGCTGCATCAAACAGTTTTTTGCTCATTTCTACAGGAACTACATTGTCAGCAGTCCCGTGAATAAAGAGCACCGGCATTTGCAGGCGATCGACTTTTGAAAGAGAATCAAACCGCTGTGTCAGCAAAAGATCGATCGGAAACATCCAAAACAGCCCTTTTTGGAAATTAACCATCGCCCGCGTTGAAGTAAAAGAGCCTTCTACGATTAACCCCGCAGCCTCCGGGTGACGCACCGCTAGATCGATCGCGATCGCCCCTCCCAAAGAATGACCGTAGAGATAAATTTGATTCGGGTTAATCCCCCGCTGTTTCACCAAATAATCCCAAGCAAGTTGAGCATCCTCATAAACCTGAGATTCACTCGGAAAATCGCCCTGGCTTTTTCCATAACCACGATAATCCATCACAAATACCGACAAACCTAATCGATGAAATCGATAAGCGTGTTCGACATTTGCTCCCACATTTGAAGCATTGCCGTGCAGGTACAAAACTACCCCCCCTAACCCCCCCTTGTTAAGGGGGGGAACCGGAGCGACTGCCGGTCTCTCACTTTGCGGGGACGTTCCGACTCCTCTAGCTCCCCCCCTTGCCAAGGGGGGGCTGGGGGGGGTATCCGAGTCTCCGGTGTTAACAGAGGGAACAGCCTCCCCCTTTCTTGCTCCACCCCTTGCGAAGGGGGGGCTGGGGGGATTTTCCGAGGCAGGAATCCACCACCCGTGCACGCTGTCCACCGCGCCTGTTTTAGTTGGAATTGGCAGCCAGACATCTTGATATTTCAACTGAAAATCATCTGGCGTAGTTTCGATCGCCCGCGCAGGAAAAAAGATAAACTTACCTTGCGCTACAAATAGGAATACACAAGCAGCAGAATAAGCAACAGCAAAAACTATCCCAAAAGCTATTAGCGATTTAGACAAAAGGAATACTAGCAAATTGTTCATAGATAGAGCACGCGGGAAAGTAGAGATCGCTCAAAAGCTAATGGCAAATGATTAATTCAGACAATTAGCCAAGATCGATTACTAACTTCCGCCGCAGCATTCCGCCGATTTTCAAAAATTAATGCAATTCCGGGTGGTGTAAGTGCCAATTCGTAGACTGTTCGTAAGCGTGAGCCACTTGAAACAACCGAGATTCTTGCAAAACATTACTAATCAGTTGTATACCCACCGGCAGTCCTTTATCATCAAATCCGCAGGGCAAATTCAAAGCTGGCAAACCAGCAAGATTCACGGGAATAGTCATCAAATCTGACAAATACATACTCAGGGGGTCATTGAATTTTTCGCCTGCCTTAAATGCGGTAGTAGGAGCAGTGGGACAGACTAAAACATCAACTTGAGAAAAAGCTTTTTCAAAGTCTTCTTTAATCAAAGTCCGAACTTTTTGAGCTTTTAGATAATAGGCATCGTAATATCCAGCCGACAATACGTAAGTGCCGATCGCAATCCGGCGTTTAACTTCCGCACCGAACCCTTGAGAGCGGGTTTTGGCATACATATCCAAAAGATTATCGGGATCTGGAGATCGGAAACCGTACTTGACTCCATCATATCGCGCCAAATTTGCCGAAGCTTCCGAGGGAGCAATGATGTAGTAAGTGGGCAAACCGTAGCGGAACCGGGGACAAGAAATGACTTGAATTTCTGCGCCCAATTGTTGAAATTGCTCGATCGCCTTAGTAACAGCGTCTTTAACCCCCGAGTCCAGCCCTACACCAAAAGTTTCTTTAATTACACCAATTCTAATCTGACCCTTCGGTCGCAAACTGGGTCTTAAAGCTTGAGCGTAGTCAGGAATTGGGACATTAAGACTCGTGGAATCTCTCGGATCGTAACCGGCGATCGCCCCCAACAAAATCGCCGTATCCTCAACAGTCCGGCCAAAGGGCCCGATTTGATCGAGAGAAGAAGCATAGGCCACCAAACCGTACCGAGAAACCAAACCATAAGTCGGTTTCAGCCCCACCAGCCCGCAAAAAGCAGCAGGTTGGCGGATCGATCCACCAGTATCCGAACCCAAACTCACGACGCATTCTCCAGCGGCCACTGCTGCGGCAGAACCGCCAGAAGACCCTCCGGGCACGCGCTCCAAGTCCCAAGGATTCGCGGTAACTTGATAGGCAGAAGTTTCTGTCGAGCTCCCCATTGCAAACTCGTCCATATTCGCCTTACCCACAATCACCGCACCGGCTGCTTGCAGTTTGGAGACGACGGTTGCATCGTAGGGAGGCACAAAATTCTCCAAAATCCGAGAGGCGCAGGTTGTGGGAACGCCCTCGGTACACATATTATCTTTAACGGCGATCGGGATGCCGGCCAACAGGCCAATTTGCTCTCCGGCTGCGATTTGGGCATCCACTTTATGGGCCTGCGCCAGTGCGCTGTCTGCTGTCACGCACAGAAAGCTTTTCAACTTCGGCTCTAGCTGGGTAATTCGGTCTAATGCTTCTTGAGTAATTTCCACAGCAGAGCGTTCTTTATTGACCAGTTGTCGGTGCAACTCGCGGATGGATGCCATGCTCGTACCTTTATTATTTCTACTTTGAGACAATACAGTTAATATAACTGGCAATTGTACCTGCTTACAGCCCGAAGGCAAAGTCAGCTATTTTTGTGGGGAAAGTTCGATCGCGCGATCGGTCATTTTATATACAATAGATTAAATTACCAAAATCGCACCCGACACAAAATAGCGAGCAAGTTTTTTACCTAATCTTTTAACAAACCAAGAAGGCAAGTGTATCAGGACTGATGCAAAAAGTGGTTTGATGCGAGATTTATATAAGTAAGGGGTAATGTGTGCAGTGCGACCCTACATAATTAGGTTCTGCCTCCAAGAATGTGTATGCAAGATCACAATCATTAGGAAATCAGTCATTCCCAATTCTGTAATCTAAATTTTAAAATATTAGAACCCAGCTTATCTTTGACGAAACTTAGTATTTATGGGATAAAAAGATGTATATAAAATACACTACTTCTATATTCTTACTGCTTTATTCCGGCTAACCTATTCAGATAAAATTAAATATGTACTAATAATATAGTACCAGTTTTGTGAGAAATAATTTATTTTTAAAGACATATATTGAAGCATCTGTAGCTGAGTTGGGACGAGATTACTCCCCTCCTGGCTATCCAGAAAAAATCAACTAAAAATAAAAAGTTACGACAAATATAATATTAGATTATGACAGCACATCCCCTAATAATTATAACCAGATTATGAAGGGCAATTTTTAGTCAAAAATTACTGAAAGTTATCAGTCAGCCGAGTTAATTAATGGCGGCTGCGCGATCGAAGAAAATAGCGATCGACCTTTTCCCATACAGGCCCATTGTGCCAGGGGTTAAAAAGCCTGTCAGAAATCTGGGGCTCACAAAAAAGCTCGAAACGCTCACCGCCACGCCGAGGTATCCTGTTGCGCGCACCTGCAAAAAAACAGCAGTCCTTCCTCAAGTGCGACTAGCTGCGTGCATCTGGGGTAAAAAAAGCTACTTATTTGTCCGAACGATCCCCAGGAAAATAATTTCATCCGGAATTATCCCCAAAACCAAAGATATATGGTAAGAAGTTCCCGATGCCCCGTTGGAGGAATGCCACCTAAAGCTCACTTAGAATCCCACCTGACGGCAGAGGAACTCAAAATTCGCTACCGGCAGGCACAAAACACCACAGAGTCGCGCCGCTGGCACTTGCTGCTCTTAGTTTCCAGAAATTGGACTATCAAACAAGCAGCCCAAGTCGTAGGCCTCAACTACGACTACGCCAAAGAAATTGTCCAGCGCTACAACCGAGAAGGGCCTAACTCTGTGAGAAACCGCAGCGGAGACCGCCAGCCCCCTCCTGCGAAATCCTTGCTGAATCCTGAACAGCAAGAAGAACTGCGACAAGCGCTGCAAGGCCCTGCCCCCGACGGCGGAGACTGGACAGGCCCCAAAGTAGCTCGCTGGATTGCCGAAAAAATCGGTAGCGATCATGTCTGGCCCCAACGCGGCTGGGATTACCTCAAGCGGTTGGGTGCTGACTGGCGACGGCGGCGCAAAAAGTAGATAGTTCCCAATATTTAAAGGGGGTTGATTGCTTTGGTGCGATCGCTCCCTTTATTTTGGTTATTTTGCCACATTGGGGCGATCAAAACCATTTTAGATTTTAGATTTTAGATTTTAGATTTGTTCTTCAATCTAAAATCTAAAATCTAAAACCCTTTGACTGATGTAACAATAGCTGCTTATATTGAATGTGGTGGTGTTGAGGATGTTAAATATGCGAGATATTAGGTGTTTTTTGTCGATCGCCAACAAGATGGCGGCAGTAGTAGCCGGCATTGGACTGGTTCAGATGTTAACCATCGCAAGTTCATTCTCTCAATCATCTAACCCGCGTTCCCTAGACGAACTCTACAAAATTCGCGATCGGCTGATCACCGAATTAGAACAACCCTCCTCTCCCTCCCCAGAACCAACCATCCTCTCCGGCTTAGTTCCCTTCGCCGCCAATCCTCAAGAACAACTGCTACAGCAGTTGCAATCGGTAGAAGCTCAAATATTAGTAGAACAGAGGGCTAACGACAACTTACAGCAAGCAGTCCGTTTAGCCAACAGAGCCGTAGAAACTAAACGGCAGCCAAATCAGTTGATCGCATCTTCGCAGCAAACTCAATTTTTCTGGCATCAGGCGCTCAACAACTTGCAGGAAGTTCCTCAAAATTCATTTTTAGCTTC
The DNA here is from genome assembly GCF_036701035.1 of Microcoleus sp. Pol7_B2. NCBI lineage: Bacteria > Bacillati > Cyanobacteriota > Cyanophyceae > Oscillatoriales > Microcoleaceae > Microcoleus > Microcoleus sp. Pol7_B2. The sequence goes on from NZ_JAUBQB010000001.1 coordinate 99,947, forward strand.
CCTCACTGCCTCAAAAACTCAAGAATACCGGGAAAATTTAACAGCAGCAACCTTTCAAGTGCAGCAAGCAAAATCAGATTTTTTGGGTGCGCTTGCCCGGGAAAGCGGTTTGTCGGCTCAAGCTTCGATCGGTGTTTGTAACCTTTCTAGAGAATGCGTAAACCTCCGGGGCGATGTGCCGCCTGCCAGTCCGGCCAGCTTAATTAAATTGCCGATTGCTGTCGCCCTGATGCAAAAAGTCGAAAAAGAAAAAATTAGTTTGAATCAGGAAGTATTAGTCAGTCGCGGTAATTTCACCGAAGACGCATCGGCAAAGATTAGGTCCAATCGCAATTACCCGCTACAGCTACTCTTAGAAGAAATGATCTATCGCAGCAGCAATATCGCCACCAATCAACTAATCGATTATTTGGGATCGGATTACATCAATCAATATTTAGATAATAGTGGCTACGAAGTCACCCGCGTCAACTTCAAGTTGATGGGGGAAAGAATTATGCCCTCCAACCCCGGTTCTGGTCGCAACCGCCTGACTGCTAACGAACTCACCGAAATGATGGTGCAAATTTACAACGGCGAAACACCCGGTGCTAAACTATTAATAGAAACTCTCAACCGCCAGTACGATCACGCTCTGGGATTTGCTGCGTTACAAGGAACTAAAGCTCAGTGGTTGGGCGAAAAAACAGGCCAAAATTCGCGGGTGCTCGGCACAACTTTAGCGATGAGCATTGACGACGAAGCCTATGTGATTACTGTGATTGACAGCCGCAGCGGCGAGCTACAAATGCGCCAGTCTATTTCTAAAATTGCAGATTACATTGTCCGAAACCCCAGCTTTTAACCGCTGGAATATAAAATTTATAGCGGGGACAACGCACCGCCCAAACAGTTAAAAAATGCCGCATCAAAAACTCAGTGTTTCCGTCAAAGGCAAAGGGTTTCCGATTCTCTGCTTGCACGGCCATCCAGGTTCCGGCGATTGTATGTCGGTATTCACAGAACACCTATCAAAACGCTTCCAAACGATCGCCCCCGACTTGCGCGGCTACGGCAACAGCCGCACCTCAACTTTCTTTGAAATGACCGATCATCTGGTCGATTTAGAAGCACTATTAGACAGATTAGGAGTCGATCGGTGTTTGGTGATTGGATGGTCTTTGGGAGGAATTTTAGCGCTGGAATTAGCCATGAAATATCCCCAGCGAGTCACCGGTTTGATTCTCCTTGCATCTGCAGCAAAACCGCGAGGAAGTCACCCTCCCATCTCTTGGCAAGATAACCTTTACACCGGTTTAGCGGGAATTATCAATTGGGCGATACCCGGCTGGCAGTGGAATATTGATACTTTTGCGAGGCGATCGCTCTTTCGCTACTTGATACAGCAGCATACAGCCACCCCTTACCGCTACTTAGCACAGGCAGGTACCCCCGCTTACCTCAAGACTTCCAACACGGCTACCAAGGCGTTAAATACCGCTCTGAGGGCTGGATACGATCGACTGATCCACCTGGCCGACATTCAATGTCCCAGCTTGGTGTTGGCCGGAGACGGCGATCGGCACATCACCTCAGCATCCAGTTTAGAAACCGCCCGCCACCTCCACGATTGTCAGTGGCAGTGCTATCCCAATACAGCCCACTTGTTCCCTTGGGAAATTCCCGATCGGGTACTCGCAGACATCGATCGCTGGATTGAGAGTCACCCCGAAGCAGTTGGCAATTGCGAGTGTTGAGTTTTGAGTTTTTCACAAGCAATTTATCACGCAACACTCAAGAGTTTTGAAGTTATAACTCACACCTCAAAACCGCACAGCGTTGCGAGGGAAGCGTAACCCTCTCCAAACTCAAAATTCCCCCTGCTTCTACTGACTGCTCAAAACCGGCCACAGCCCTCCATCACCAAGCTTTCCCAAATCTTCTGCAACAGTTAAAGTAATTGGTTTGCAGCGCTGAATCGACACACTAACACCTTCTGCCCCTTCATTTTCTATGTCTTCTACATATCCTGCTTTTGCAGCTTCCGCGTCTCCATCGGTTAAGAACGGGCCAAAATAGTAAATGCACCGCGGCGCTGAAGTTTTAACTTCAACCCACCAAGCCAATCCGAAAAAGTTGAGCAAGCTAATCAAGAATTCTTTCATCTGCTTTTCTAATGTATTTGACGGTGTTTTCAGGGTGCTGCGAACACGCCTAGGCTTTTGTTATTTACACGTGGCTGACTGCTGCCAAGAACCGCTCCAAACCTATTTAAATATATCTAAATAGATTGGTGTCGAATTCCTGTTTAAACGTAGGGGCCAGGCCCCTTCTACTTTCGCCTGAACAAGTAACGACAGTCGATCGGCTATCCTTACTTGTTCCGGGTGTGGTGCTGCTCAATTCTGGGCAGCATTGACAATAAACTACTCTGTTGTGCTCTTTTTTTCAAGCACCTTTACGATCCGTGTACGTGAAACTTTTTGGGCCCGCGCTGGCGGTAAATTTCGTATAAAGCCATCCCCGTTGCTACCGAGACATTCAGGCTAGGAGTATGGCCCCTTAAAGGAATTGAAACTAATCCGTCACATCCGCGCTGTATCAAAAGGCTCAAACCGTCAGCTTCACCACCTACCACTAAAACAGTGGGTCCGGAGAACTTGACTGTCTCTATAGATTGACCGACGCCTGCTGCAGTGCCATAAATCCAGAATCCAGCCTCTTTGAGTTCTTCCAGCGCCCGGTTAAGATTGACAACCCTCGCCACGGGCAGGCTTTCCAATGCCCCTGCTGCCACTTTTCTTACTGCCGAGGTAATCCCAACAGCCCGCCGCTGCGGAATCACCATGCCCTGAGATCCCAATGCTTCTGCGGTGCGAATGATCGCCCCTAGATTGTGCGGGTCGTTGAGTCCTTCTGCTACCACAATTACTGGATCTTCGCAAGCCGACTTAGCCTTTGCGATCAGTTCGCTCAAATCCAGGTATTCGTAGGCTGATACTTGAGCGGCTACGCCTTGGTGGTTTGCTTTGCGCGTGATGTAGTCGAGGCGCAAATCGTCAACTTCGTCAATGATGCTGCCGTTGGCCTTGGCTTCGGTTAACAAGCTATGAAAGCGGGGATCGTAGCGCAGGTGGGGAACAACCCAGATCCGGTTGAGGACTTGGTTTGTTTCTAAAGCTGCTTGCACCGCATGGCGGCCGTAAATCATGTCGTCTGTGTCTGCGTCTGGTTGCACGACAGTATTTGAGGCACTGTCAACAGGGCGAGTGTCTCTGTCTTTGTCTCTGTCTCTGAAATGGTTGCCCCGGAATTCCTGCGGGCTATTGTCTTTGTCTCTGTCTTTGTAATAATTGCCCCTGGATTCCTGGGGGCTGCTGTCTCTGTCTCTGTCTCGGAAATTGTTGCGGGCCGGCTGCGGGCTGCTGTCTCTGTCTCTGTCTCGGAAATTGTTGCGGGCCGGCTGCGGGCTGCTGTCTCTGTCTCTGTCTCGGAA